>DASXPZ010000639.1:0-3273 GCA_036493275.1 Pirellulales bacterium | reverse complement strand
AAGAGATGCCTTGCTGCCGACGAACGGCGGCGATGCGATGCAGGGCGACGCGGCCGGTGGGCAATTCCGCGGTATGCGGTTTGACGACCGGAAACTCGCCCGTGCCCATTTCGGAGATACTCATGCGAACACCTGCTTCCTGTCCTGGGACTGTGCGATGCGAATGGACGAGGGCGTTCCTGCCGAAAAGGTGAAGCCAAGCAACGGTCCCGATGTTGGCGACAGTATTAAAAGAGGGCGGCCCAGCGATGCGGCCGGCGCGGCAAAGTTGTACGCATTACAAAGTGAACGCCAGGCAATCAGCGGATGAGCCGCCCTCAGAAAGTTAGCGAGCAATCGAAATCCGAATGAACGCAACTCAAGCAGCGATGGACCGAGCGATCTGCGGCAGTCCATCAGAGGCCGGCTTCTCGAATGAAGAGATTCCATCATGGGCGTCAATCCGCTCCTTCCTCACGTCCGAATGCGCGCACTCTGGTGCGAACTTTTAGCGCGCTCATTCATTGGACGACGGCCGCAACACGACTTGCCGGAGATGTTGCAGACCAAAGCAGACTGACTCGCGGGGAATTGACCCCCCGTTTTTGAAAGGCTTGCAGATGTGCCTTTGGCAAACCTTCAACTCAAATGGTAATCACCCCTCGAAAGACCGACAAGTACCTCCCTTCAAAAGTTTTGCGCTGAGTAATCGCGAACGTGGATTCTGTTCTCATCGCAGTGAACGAGCAGAGGGCAAATACCCCACTTCCGGGGATGCCAAAGCACTCTGGTTAAGAATACCCGATTGCATAGGTTGTTAGAATGCTTAGCGCTAAAACAGACAGCGCCGTGGGCGCCAGCATTCTGGATAAGAATTGTTCGACCAGATTCGGTCATGCTGGCCTTGGATTCGATTCGTCTGAACCGTTAGCGTGCGAGCGAAAATTCGATTCGTAAGACCTGATGGTTCGTCGATTTGCGCCTCTAATTACTCAACACGCTCACGCTGACTTCATTACCAACTTTTCAGAAGTTCTTCCAGGAGATCACCACAATGATCATTCGCCCTGCGGTGCCGGGCGCGCTTTCGCTCGCCGTCGTCTCTCTGAGCTTGCTCTCGCTGGGCTTGCTCCCGCTGAAAGCCGCCGAGGCCGAGGGACCGGGCAAACTGATAGCTGGCATCGGGCCTGCTGGTGATACGGTCGAGATCGTCGGGGAGTTCAAATTCACCGAAGGGCCCGCCGCAAACCGTGATGGGCTCGTGCTGTTCGCCGACGTTCCGACCTCGAAGGTCTATCGCGTCGACGCAGGGGGAAAGTCGTCGCTGTTTCGCGAAAACTCGAACCACACCAACGGCCAGATGTTCAACGCCGCGGGCGAGATCGTCTGTTGTCAGACCGGGCGCGTGGCCGTTGTCTCGGCCGATGGCAAGAGCGAGCGCGTGTTGGCCGATCAATACGACGGCAAGCCGTTTAATTCGCCTAACGATTTAGTGATCGATCGCGCCGGTGGCGTCTATTTTACAGACCCGTCGTTCGCTGCCGTAGCGACCAGCAAGCAAGGAGTGTCGGGCGTCTATTACATCGCGCCCGACGCCAAAGTGACGCGCTTGATCGACGACGACGTCACGCCCAACGGCGTCAATCTTTCGCCCGACGAAAAAACGCTCTACGTCATTCCCACGCTGCGCGAGGAGATGATGTCTTACCCAATCACAGCGCCGGGCAAGCTGGGGCCGGGGCGCGTCTTCTGCAAGCTGGCTCAACTCGAAGGGCGAAACGGGGGCGGCGGAGATGGCTGCGCCGTCGATAGCCGCGGAAATCTCTACATCGCCAGCGGGTTGGGCGTGCAGGTGTTCGACCCGCAAGGGAAGGCCCTGGGCGTGATCGCGCTCGCGAAGGCGTCGAACTGCAAGTTCGGCGGCCCTGACTTCAAAACGCTCTACGTGACGGCGCAGACGAAAGTCTACGCGGTTCCGATGGAAGTGGCCGGGATCCGCCCGCAAGGCGCGAGCGCGAAGTAGAGGTTTCTAGCCTGAATAGACGCATTGGCCGGCTGGGGCTGTCGGGATAAAATCCCCATGCAATCATGGCTGAACCTGGTACGGTCATTCCCGCGTCGGATCGGCTTTTTGAGCTGGCCGGACGCCTGGAGGCGGCGCCTGGCTTCGCCGACGTGGTCGCCAGCCTGCAAGCAGGGCATGGGGCCACGCTGGACGGAGTCTGGGGGTCGAGCTGCGCGCTGGTCGCGGCAGCGCTCGTCGGCCACGCGCCGGGTCCGCTGGTTGTCGTCTGCGCCCATCCGGGCGACGTTGACGACTTTGTCGACGATCTCTCCCTGTTCGCCCCGCTCGATCCGGCCAAGTTTCCAGCCTGGGAATCGACGACTGAAGATCAACTGATCCACGACGACGTCTATGGCGACCGCCTGCGGTTGCTCAAACAGTTGCACTCCGTGGACGCCAGGGGCACGCCGCCGAAGGTGATCGTCACCAGCATCCAAAGCATGTTGCAGCCGGTCCCGACGCGCGAGCGGCTGGCGGCGCAGACGCGCACCGTCCGCGTCGGGGATCGAATCGAGGTCGATGCCCTGGCCCATTGGCTCGCCGAACAGGGCTTTCACGGCACGAGCGCCGTCGAACTGCCGGGCGAGTTTTCTTTGCGCGGCGGAATTCTCGATATCTTCGCCCCCGACTGGGAGCAACCGGTCCGGATCGAGCTGTTCGGCGACGACGTCGAATCGATCCGCGCGTTCGAGGTGGCCAGCCAGCGCAGCCTGGCGAAATTAGACGCCGTCGATATCACGCTGCTCGCCAGCAGCGAAGTGGGCGAAGAGTTCTTCACCGGCTACCTGCCTCAGGCGAGCTGGTTCTTACTACTCGAGCCGGGCGAGATCGACCAGGAAGGAAAGCACTACCTGACGCGCGTCGAGCGGCCCGCCGAGTATCATTCGGTCCCCGAGACGCTCAAACAGGTGTATCGTTTCCCATCGGTAACGGCGTCGAGCATCGCCGTCGCGTCGCTCGAAACGACCTGCCAGTTGCGGATCGAATCAGTCGAGCGATTCAGCGGCGACATCACCAAGGTGCGGCAAGAGCTCGACGCCGCCGGACGGGGCCAACAAGTTTTCGTGGTTTGCCAGACCGAGGCCGAGGTCCGCCGGCTGCACGAAGTCTTCGGCGAAACGAGCCTGGCTGTCGAAGGGCGCCTGCATTTTGTCATCGGCCGCTTGCGCGAAGGCTTTCGGCTGGTGACTGAGACGATTGCGCTGGTCAGCGGCAACGAGCTGTTCCAC
>DASXPZ010000638.1:0-5659 GCA_036493275.1 Pirellulales bacterium | reverse complement strand
CTAAGAGCGTGATCTTTCTCTACCAGTTCGGCGGCCCAAGCCACATCGACATGTTCGATCGCAAGCCGAACGCCCCGGAGCAGATCCGCGGCCCGCTGAAATCGATTTCGACCAGCCTGCCAGGACTCGACATTTGCGAGCAACTGCCGCGCGTGGCGCAGGTGATGGATAAAGTGACGCTCATCCGCGGCGTCCATCACGAGATGAAGAATCACAACTCGGCGTCGTATTACGCGCTCACCGGCAGGGCGCCGCCGTCGGACGATATCCGGCTGCGCGACTCGCTCGAGCTCTTCCCGGCGTACGGCTCGGTCGTCGATCGGCTGGCCCCCGTCGCGGATGAGATTCCGACGTTCGCCGCCTTTCCGCACGTCCTGCGCGATGGTGAAATCACCCCCGGCCAGCACGCCAGCTTTTTGGGCAAGGTCCACGATCCGCTGCTGGTGACCGAAGATCCGGCGGGCAAGAACTTTCGCCTTCCCGAGCTCAGCCTGCCGGCGAACCTTTCGGCCGATCGGCTGCAAAACCGCCGCCAGATTCAACAACTAATCGATCGCCAGTCGCGCCTGCTCGATTATTCGGCCGAAGCCCGCGGGCTCGACGCCTACTATGAGCGGGCCCTGGCGATGCTCAACGCGCCGCGGGTCCGCAAGGCGTTCGACCTGGCGGCCGAGCCCGAGGCGGTTCGCGATCGCTACGGCCGCACCACGTACGGTCAGAGTTGCCTGCTTGCGCGGCGGCTGGTCGAATCGGGCGTGAAGTTCGTGAACGTCTATTTTGCAAACACGATCGGCGGCCAAAGCACAACCTCGGGCGGCTGGGACACACACGGCTTCAACAACACGCGGATGTTTCCGATCATCGAGAAGTTTCACCTGCCGATCACCGACCAGACGCTACCGGTGTTGTTAACCGATCTTGAAGAGCGCGGACTCTTGGACACGACACTGGTGGTGTGGATGGGAGAATTTGGCCGCACACCGAAGATCAACGAGAACGTCAGCCGCGACCACTGGCCCGGCTGCTACACCGTGCTGCTGGCCGGCGGCGGCGTGAAGCGCGGATATATCCACGGCGCCAGCGACAAAAGCGGCGCCCGCCCGGCGCGCGATCCGGTGCGGCCGGAGGACCTGGCCGCGACAATGTTCCACCTGTTGGGGATCGATCCGGGCCAGGAAGTGATGGACGCCAACAACCGCCCGCTGGTCATCGCCGTCGGCAAGCCGGTGTTCGAGGTGATGGCGTAATGCCCCTTCCCACGATTTACGCGGGCTTCATTCCTTCAGCGGCGAGCTCTCCTTTTTCTCGTCCAATTCCCCTTTCAAGCGATCAAACGCCTTGCGCTCAGCCGAAGGGATGTGATCGCGATCGACCTTCAACTCCACGGCCCGTTTCATGGCGTCGCGCGTCGCTTCGCGGTCGCCCGCTTTATCTTCCACCAGGGCCAGGTGAAAATAAAGAGCCCCACTCGGCCGATCTTTGACCGCGGTATTCACATCCGCGCGGGCTGCTTTGACGTCCCCTTTCGCCAGGCGGACCATGGCGCGAGTGTCGAGCAGATCGGTGGTTGGGCCGAGCGCTTGGATCGCTTCGTCGATCGCGGCCTCGGCCTCGGGCAGCTCTTTTTCGTCCCCTCGCGCGGAGAGGACATATGCCAGGTTGTTGTTCACGATAGCTCTTTGGATGTCCACCAGCTTTTTATCCTTGAGCAATTCACGGTAGAGCTTCACCAGGTCGTCGAAACGATTTTCGAGATCAAGTAATTCGGCCAAGAGCATCCGCAAGATCAACGAGTCAGGTTCGGCCGCCAGGGCGTCTTTCAGCCAGTCGTGCACGAGCGCCAGGTGCTCCTTGCGAACATCGCGCGGGCGCTCTCGCAGCGTTTGCACGGCATTGCGAATCACCTGCGGCGCCGGCTCGGTTTGCAACCGTTCTTCGAACTCGGCGAATTCTTCGTCGAGGCTCGGCGCGGCCGGTTTGCGACCCGACTCAGAGGCTGGCGCGGCGGCCGCAGCCGGTGGCGCGGGAGCTACCCTAAGCTCGACTTGAAGATCATCGCCCGCGTTTGCGCGCAGGATGGAAAAGCCGAACGCCAGGCAGAAACTCCCGGCGACGGCAATGGCGCCTCCACTCGCGAGACGCCAGTTCCGAAATAATTGACTCATGGTTTCCTCCGACTTTCGCGCTTTGCGGCGCATTCACCGGCGGCTAGCGCCTTGCCGCTCACAAGAATTTTCTTTCCGCGTCGATGGCGCTAACTCACTTCGCCTCCGCCGCCGGCTTGAGCGTCGTCAATTTATCTTCGGGAAACGTCGTCAGCACCAGGTTCTTGAAGTGGATTTCCTGCGGGACCTTATTCGAGTGGAGTTGCAGACCGATCGGGCCTTCGTACATCGCCGTTGGTTCCGGGTCGCGGTAGTCCGCTACCTGCGTTCCGTTGACCACCAACCGGATGCGGTTTCCCTGGGCCAGGATCTCCAGGTCGTTCCAGTCGTGCTGCTTGCCGACCTTCTTCGCCGGCTCCGGGTCGACCTTCAGTCCGTTGCGACCAAAGAGGTCATAAAAACCCCAGCCCGACGGAAACATGACCAGGTGGCCGGCGAAGGTGTACTTGTCGCCACGCTCCGGCGCGTTGCGGCCCCACATGGCGATGCCGCTGTGCATTTCGGACTGCACCAGCTTCACGGTCGCCGTCAGGCGGAAGTCGGTGAAATCTTTGCGCTCCGTCAGCAGGTAGGTGCTGACCGGGACTTCGTCCTTGTTCTTGCCGACGATCACGCCATCCTGCACGCTCCAGAGATTCTCATGGCCGATCCAGCCTTTGAGATCCTTGCCGTTGAACAGTTGGATCGTCTCGCTCTTCCCTTCGCGCGGCGGAACGATCCGCGGCGCGTCGTCCGCGGCGCGTAAAGGAGCGACGCTGGCAACCGTTATCGCCAGCGTGAGCAGGAACAACCAAAGGGCGGGGAGACGCGGCGCGAACGAGATGCGCTGGGCAAGCGTGGGGTGCATGGAAAATCTCTCTTTTGCGTGGATTGGAAAATGCGATACGGCGCCGATCGAGCGGCCCTCAGCTTAGTCCCCTGGCGGGGCGTCCGCCACTAGCAGGCCCTATGAGCAGAAAAACTGCAAGGTCGTGGTTTGCGGGCGCCCTTTAGAAGCCGCCCTCTTCGAGGCTGGTCTTCGCGCGGAGCGCCTTCGACGGTGATTTGATTGCGCTCCAATAATGGGGCACTTCGAGACGCGCCGGAGATACCCTCGCGGGATGTGAATTCTGGTTACGCGCTGCCTTGCGTCGGGAATACTTCACGTTGCGCAATCGTGCGGGTCGCCCGCGGCTCAGCAGGAGCTTCGTCATTCCCGGTTAAGGGGATTAGCGGCGCACTCCCAGATAGGGCGCCGCCCAATGGTTCAGCCGTTGGCGGTCGATTATAGTGGCAATCCGCCGCGAAGCAGAACGAACCTCGATCGGAGCTCTATGATGTTCTCGGGTAAAATGACGCGTCTCTTGGACGAATCGACTTTTATTGGGCGGCGAATGATCCGCGTCGCCGCCACGCTGCTGGCCGCCGCCGCGATTCTTCCTGCCGGCGGGTTAAAAGCCCAGGTCGCTGTGGCCGAGAAGGAATACACCGGCGACGACCGCATCGAAAAGTGGAAAGACAAAACGGTCCTCGTCGTCACGCCGCATCCCGACGATGATACATTCAACGCCGGCGGGCTGATGACCAAGCTCGCCTCCAATGGCAACAACGTGCAGGTCCTGATTTACACCTCGGACAATGCCGGCTCGAACGATCCGACCATGACCAAGGAGCGGCTGGCCACGATTCGCAAGCGCGAAGAAGAAGAGGCCTGCGCGATCCTCGGCGTTCCGAAGGATCACATCACCTGGCTAGGGCATGACGACGGCATGCTTGAATATGTCGATCGCCGCGATTTGACCAAGCAGGTCGCCCGCGAGATTCGTCGCCACAAGCCTGATGCTGTCCTCTCGATCGATCCCGGCGCGCCGCACGAGCAATGGCACAAGTCGGATCATCGCAGCGGCGCGGTGATCACGGCCGACGCGATGCGGGCCGCGGCTTGGCGGCTTTACTTCCCGGAGCTGGAGCGAGAGGGCTTCAAGCAGCATAAGACGCCAGTGGTATTTTTCTTTTATTCTGCGCAGCCGAATTACACCGTCGACATTACGGACGTGGCCGAAAAGAAATCTCGCGCGGCGGCGGCCCACACCAGCCAGTTCGGGGCGATGGTCACCAGCTACGACGAGAACAAACTGGAAGAACGTCGCGAGGGACTGGCCAAGATGCTCCAGGCGAGCCCGCTGGTAAAGCGCAAAGACGGAAAAATCGTCGAAGAGTTCCGGCGATCGGTGGCGTACGGCGAATAAACAGTGTCGGAAAGATCGATTCTAGATGAAGGCGCCATGCAAACGATGCGATCCTCGATTCCGACTGGCAAGCTCGTAGCGACTCTCAGTGCCCTGGCCCTGCTGAGCGCAGTGAGCATTGCCGGAGCCGCGGAAGAAAAGCGGACTCTCCCGCCACCGGGAATCGAGGTTCCACAAGGCGAAGCCGAACAGCTGAAAGCCGAGCTGGCGCGGCTGCGCGGCAAACTCGCTGAGCTCGACAAAGGGCATCTGGAGCGCAATCGCGACTGGGAGCGGCTGAAACCCGACGTCGAGATCCTGCTCAAGGCGGTCGACTACGCCCTACGCGACGGCTCTTTCTACAACACGCGTGAGATCGCCTGGGCCGACGCACAATTCAAGCTGGCGGCCGATCGAATCGAGGCGCTCGCTAGGGGCCAGCATCCCTGGACCGTGGAGCGCGGACTTGTCGTGCGCGGCTTCCGTTCGCGATTGGATCAGTCAGCACAGCCGTACGGCCTGGTCATTCCAGACGACTTCGACTTCGTTAAGCCGGCGTCGCTTTATGTTTGGCTGCATGGCCGCGGCGACACGGCGCTCGACTTGCAGTTCATTCAACAGCGGCTGACGAGTCCCGGACAGATCCGGCCGGCCGGCGCGATCGTCCTCCATCCGTTTGGTCGCTACTGCAACGGCTACAAGTCGGCTGGCGAGGTCGACGTCTTCGAGGCGGTCGAAGCGGTCGCCCGCGATTACAAAATCGATCGCGATCGGATCGTGCTGATCGGCTTCTCGATGGGCGGAGCGGGTGTTTGGCACATTGGCGCCCATTATCCCGATCGCTGGGCCGCGATCAGCCCCGGCGCCGGCTTCGTCGACGTGCGCCGCTATCAGAATCTTTCGCCCGATGAATTGCCGACATGGCACGAGCAGACGCTGTGGAATGTCTACGACGCGCCGGCTTACGCCCGCAATTTGCTCAATGTGCCGCTGGTCGCCTACAGCGGCGAGCTCGACAAGCAGAAACAAGCGGCCGACCTGATGGAAGAGACCCTCCGCGCGCAGGGTCTGACGATGACGCACATCATCGGGCCGGGCGTGGGCCACAAGTACGAACCGAAGGCGCTCGTCGACTTGATGGCGCGATTGAAGGTCTTCGAGCAGCGCGGATTGAATCATCATCCAGAAGCCGTGCATCTGCAAACGCGCACGCTGCGGTTATATGTAGTGTTTTGTTTAGTGTATGTGTGTCTGGACTTGTTTTGTTGTGTTTGTCGTGTTTTCTTT
>DASXPZ010000637.1:0-8119 GCA_036493275.1 Pirellulales bacterium | reverse complement strand
ACCACTAACCCGAAGCGCCAGCGAGGGATCTTCCTCTTCCGGCGCTCGATGCAGTCGCGAATACCACGACGCTTCCAAGATCCCTCGCTCACGCATCGGGTTAGTGTGGAAAACCCAATCGCGATTGCGACCGAGCGGCATTCACCCTGCTGATTATTCCGAGGGCTGAGTCCGTTCGGTCACGGTTTCGGCCGGCGTTTTATGAGGCGTGGGGGCGTGGCCATTGACTGCCGCGCCGCGGGCCGCCGCTGGGCCGATGATCGCCTCGATCTCGCGCTCGTCGAGAATTTCACGCTCGATCAGCGCGCGGGCCACAGCATTCAGCTTGTCACGGTGCTCTTCCAGCAAGCGCGTGGCGCGGTCGGCCGCCGAGTGCATGATCCTCGTAACTTCTTCATCGATGACTTGCGCCGTGTGATCGCTGAACTCGCGCTGCTCGTGGATCTCCTTGCCCAGGAACGGATGCTCTTCGCTCGTGCGATATGCCACAGGGCCCAGCCGCTCGCTCATGCCCCAGTGAGTGACCATTCGCCGGCCGATTTGCGTGGCGCGTTTCAGGTCATCCTCGGCGCCGGCGCTATATTCGTCGAAGACCAGCTTCTCCGCGGCGCGACCTCCGAGCATGAAGCAGAGCCGGGCGTGAAGTTCTTTCTCGCCGATGTTCATCCGGTCCTCTTCCGGCAGGAGTTGCGTCACGCCTAGGGCGCGACCGCGCGGAATGATGGTGACTTTGTGAACGCGGTCACCGCCGGGGATGAGCCAGGCCAATAGCGCGTGGCCGGCCTCGTGATAGGCAGTCATCTCTTTTTCTTTGCCGGTGAGAATTTCTTCGCGCTTCGGCCCCATCAGGACTTTGTCGCGCGCGGTCTCGAAGTCGCTCATGTCGACTTTGTCTTTTCCTTCGCGCGTGGCCCACAGGGCGGCTTCGTTCACCAGGTTGGCAATGTCCGCGCCGGTCAGACCGACGGTGCCGCCGGCGAGCCGCTCGAGGTCGACGTCGTTGGCCATCGGAATCTCGCGCGAGTGGACCTTGAAGATCGCGATCCGCCCTTTCAAGTTCGGACGATCGACCGTGATATGCCGGTCGAAGCGCCCCGGCCGCAACAGCGCAGGATCGAGCACGTCGGGTCGATTGGTGGCGGCCAGCACGATCACGGCCTCGTTGGGGCTGAAGCCGTCCATCTCGCTGAGAATTTGATTGAGCGTCTGCTCGCGCTCGTCGTGTCCGCCGCCAAGGCCTGCTCCGCGGACGCGGCCCACTGCGTCGATCTCGTCGATAAACAAGATGCAAGGCGCCGCTTCTTTGGCGGTTTTGAACATATCGCGAACGCGGCTGGCGCCGACGCCGACAAACATCTGGATAAATTCAGAGCCGTTAATCGAGAAAAATGGCACGTTGGCCTCGCCCGCCACGGCCTTGGCCAACAGCGTTTTGCCGGTGCCGGGAGGGCCCATGAGCAGCGTCCCTTTGGGAATGCGACCACCGAGCCGGGCAAACTTTTGCGGGCTCTTCAAGAACTCGACAACTTCGGTCAGATCCTGCTTCACGCCTTCCAGGCCGGCGACGTCGGCGAATGTGATCCGCTTCTTACCGGTCTCGTAGCGCTTGGCCGGACTCTTGCTGAAGCCTGACAGGATGCCGCCCCCCATGAACTGATCGCGCGCGCGGCGATACATGACCCACATCACGGCCATCAACAACAGCGGGATGCCCAAGTAGAACAGCATCAGCATCAGCGTGCCGTCGCTCAATTTTTCGGCTCGATAACCTGGACCGACATTCTTAATGAGCAACTCGTCGAGTTCGCCTCCTGCCAGGTGCGGGACGACAGTGAAGAAGTCTCGTTGGACGGCCTGGCCCGCCTTGCTTCCCTCGGCAGGGGCTTTTCCCATGTCCTTAAAGCTGCCGCGGAGGGTGGCGCCGTCGAGCTTGACCTCTTTGACGTTGCCCTTCTCCAGTTGCGTAACGAAGGCGCCGTAGTTGATTTCAGTGCGGTTCGTCGCGTCTCCGGAAAAGTAGAAAACGCCAATCAGAATCAGCGCAATCACCATCAAGATGACACTGAACGTGGCGAATCGCGGCGGGGGCTGAGCGCCCGGTTTTTGTGCGGAAGGAGGAGGACCGGCGGGTTGATTATCCATCAGAGATGCCTTTTAATTGCCTATCCGAGAACCTAAGTTCAATTCAGCGATACAGGCCGGGGGTTGTTGGCAACCGCTAGTTTTCGGATAGGTTTTAAGTCCGTAACGACCGATTTCCAACTGTCCTGGCGCCCAGCGCGAACCTGCCCGCCGAGTCTAAACCGACCGCTCGGTCGAGCCCGGCTTGGCTGCTTTGTGCTGGCGCCGCGTCCCACTAGCGACCGCCTGGTTACGCCCGGGGGCCTGCGCTGGCTGGTTGTTCATCGACCAGCGGATCACGAGCGGCGCCCTCCCACCCCTTCCGCCTGTGAGGAATTGTACCGCACAGGGAGGAAAAGGGGGACCGCCCTGGATTGTGGGCATTCCCGCCGCCAATCACTCGAAATTCGCCGAGCAAGGGAGAGCTCGCGCCTGGCGATTGCTTTCGTTTCCTGCTTTCTTTTCGCTCCGAGGCCGTGTACTGCGCAAGAAACTATCGGACGGTCGAGCGTGTGCTTCCGCCCTGCGAGCAAAAAACATTACGGCCTGGCTTTCTACCGTGAGGCGGGGCGCCAAGATTCCCTCGCCTGGATGGCCTTCATCGAAGCGAGACTTGCTCGACTCCCACGGCGTAGAAAAGTTCTCCGAGAAGTGTGTCGGCTTCGGCGCGATTCGCGCCCGATCGCCAGCACTTCTAGGATGAAGCAATTACTGGCAATCGAACGATTCGATCATCAAAGCGGTGTCGCGGGTTAACCTGTTGACAGAAATAGTGTGTCGCAAAGATGGCTGGAGTAGCCATGTGGGCGTCGCGCGACCGTTCGGGGGGTGGCTGGCGACCGCTCAACCTTTGGGGAAGCAATTTTGCACGCACGGACGCGATACCTAAGTGAATTGGATAGGATTCGCGTCGCGCATGCCGGGGCCTCTCTCCGGCGTTTTTGATGCCTGACGCCATGGCAGGTTACGAGAGAACGGCCGGAACAGCGCGGAGAATCCAAGCGCATCCCAGCCGCGCGCGAGGCAAGCGTCGCGTAGAAAAACGAAAAAAGTAACGCGAGTTTTGCGGCGGGGGCCTCTAGACGCCCGCGGAATGCCCTGCCCATAATTAGCGATGGCCGTTCGCATTGATCGCGACGGTTTCCTTGCGCCGCGCGCGTCAAGCGGCTGCCTGCAAGCCTTGGGGCAGATCGACACGATTTGGTGGAGGGCTCCCGAAATGCGATTGGAAAACGTTTCAGAAGACACAACGACTCTTTGCGTGCGAGTGATTGGCGACGTGACTCAAGACGCCTACGGTCCGAACTCGGAGCCGCTGGCCGAAGCGCACGGCCATGACGTCTATCAGCGCGCGGTGCTGTTGAGCCTGGGCGAAACCCGCTTTATTGATTCTCGCGGCGTGGGCTGGTTGTTAAAATGTCACAAGCGCTTCCGCGAGGCTGGCGGAATTCTGGTCTTGCATTCGATGACGCCTGAAGTGACGCAGGTCTTGAAGATTTTGCGGATGGACCTGGTCATGGATCTGGCGAAAGACGAGGCCTCTGCCCGCGTCAAGGCGACCGCCACCACTGACGCTTGATGGCGCGGCGTTATCGTTGACAGTCTGTCATCACAACATCGTCTCGTCGCGACGTTGCAATCTGTTTTGGACTGACTTTACCGCGAGCATTCTTTTGAGCAATTTGTCTGTTGATACGCGCGTAAGTTCCGCGACCGTCGGCCGCTAAAAAGGAATTGACCGATGCCTCCTCCTCGCCGCGGCGCCGTGGCGGTGATTGTCCGCGACGATTGCCTGCTCGTGATTTGCCGCGCCAAGTGCGTGGTGGCGCCCGGCGCGTTTTGCTTTCCTGGAGGGCACATCGAAGAGAACGAGACCGAAGAGCAAGCGCTGGTGCGCGAACTGCGCGAAGAGCTCGACGCCTTGGTACGCCCTATCCGGCGCGTCTGGCAAAGCGTTTCTCCATCGGGCGTGGAACTCAACTGGTGGTTCGCCGAGATCGACACGGCTTGCACGCCAACGCCGAACCCAAGTGAAGTGGAAAGCATTCACTGGATGACGCCCTCGGAACTCGCCATGCATCCCAAGACACTGGAGAGCAACCGTCTCTTCATGGCCGCCCTCCGCGCGGGAGACGCGCGACTTTAGCCGCGAGAAGATTCGTCGCAGCGGCAGCCCCCGAAAGGAGCAGTGAACCTCTGGATCAGGTGAGCAGTTGATCAGGAGACCGCAGGAGAGTCCGCCACTCGGGAAAGGTCTGAGCGCCGTCGATCCTTCACCTGCTCACCTGTTCTCATCTCACCTGCTCTATTTTTTTGCCGATGGCAAAAAAAATTATGGCAAGTAGCGCCGATTGAATGCTTCCGGATCGAACGGATCGACCGCCGGCGCTGCGAGCGGCTTATTTGCCCGGAGTTTGGTTGGCTTGCTGGGCGCAGGGGTTGCCTGATCGATCGGTCGCGGCGCGCTCGCGCGCCGCGATCCGGGAATCTCGCCAGGCGTGGGATTTCCTGCTGCGGAGGCGCCAGGCGCCGGAGTCGCGGTTGCTTCTTTCGCGCCGATCCCTTTCGCCCCGTTCGGCGAGAGCGCCGTTGACGGCGCCGCTCCAGGCGCCTCGGACCATTGGCGAATCGCCACTCGCTGCAACAGTTTGTCGTCAGGCCGCGTGACGCTTGCCGGCAGTTCGCTCTCGGGACTCTGCGCGACGCGAGACACCCAATTGACCAGTTGCCGGTATTGCACCGCTTGCTTGCTGGTGAAGATCGGAGCGCCGGTCTCGCCGTGCGGTCCAATCGGCGCTGTCAAAAGTCGACTCCCGGGCGGATCGGCGCGGTCGATCATTTGCAGTACACTGTGCAAGTTGCGCTGCGTCAGTCGTCGATTGGCGCCTTTGCCGATCTGCACGCGCACCAACTTCAATTCGCAGTTGGTTTGCGGTCCATGACAACCACTGGTGGCGCAGGTGTTCAATAGCAGCGGTTGAATCGTCGACGAGAAAGTCTCGACCGAGCCCGGCGGCATGCCGCGCACCAGCCGATCGAGATCTTCGTTCGAGGGGATATGCTCGCGCTGAGTTTGAGCCGGCGCGTTGCGCGGAGCGCGCTCGCGAGCCAGTTTCAATTGCCGCTCAATGAGCGCGGTCCGCGCGTTCTTGCCGTCGAGCTTCGCCGCCTCGGCAAGTTCGCGCTCTGCGTTGTCGTACAGGTCTTGCAGGATGCACCATTGCGCCAGGTCCTGCCGTTCGTTGAGCTTGCTCGGATCGATCGACACGCGCTTGTGCTGGTAGCACGCCTCGAGATCGGCGGCCAGCAAATCAACCTGGTCTTTGCGCAACCGGATTTCACCCGTCGTCAGCGTCACGAAGTAATAGTCGCCGGCCGGCGTGATCTTGCCGCGCATTACCTGGCCGTTTCGCAACAGCAACAACCCTTCACTCGCCGACGCCGCAGCAGCGGGCGGGGCAACAGGGTCTTCGGCGCGCAGCGGTTGCGCAAGCAAGCCGTAGAGGATCAACAGAATGGACAAGGATTGCCGAGACATGAGGCCGCGGAGGGTACGGATTCCGGCGGAGCGGGTCAAGACGAACGGTCCCAACCCGATTTGGAAATTTCGTCTCTCGACGATTGCGGGGCGTGCTACCAGGGGTCTGTCCTGCAGTGCATGCAGGACATCGTTCAGGGCTTTATGTCCCAGCCATAAGAGTTTTGAGCCACCGAGCACACCGAGGACACCGAGTAAGAAAATTGAAGTCTTCAAGTACCTGGACCTACCGGACCGTGGCGCGAGGCCACCCTCTTCCGTCTCTCTGCCCTCGGTGGCTTTCCTCCTGACTTTTGCAGGGACCTGCGGGCCGGATATCCCCGCTAGTTACCTGCCAGCAACGACAGTAAACTGAATTAGTTCACGAGTGGCTATTTAATCGATATCTCTCGTCCACCTCTCGAGGTCGATAGACTATCCTCCCACTACCATTGCCCGGAGATTTTGCTTCCATGCTTGGCGCCAAGCTTGACGTTGCCCCATACATTGAACGCTTGCACGCCGAGATCGACCGGGTCGACCAGGCGGAAATCCGCAGCATGGCCGACGCGCTGTTCGACGCCTGGCATCACGAAAAATTCGTGTTCATCTTCGGCAATGGCGGCTCGGGCACCACCGCCTCGCATTTTGCCGAGGACTTGGGCAAGAGCACGCTCCACGAACATCATCTCAAAGACGAATCGCGCAAGCGGCTCAAGGTCCTCAGCCTGACGGACAACCTCGGCTGGATCATGGCCGTCGGCAACGACGTCGGTTACGACCAGATCTTCGTCCAGCAGTTGATGAACTATGGTAGTCGCGGCGACCTGGTGATCGCCATCAGCGGATCAGGCAACAGCCCGAACGTGCTGAACGCGGTCGATTGGGCCAACCGTCACGGTCTGAAGACGTTCGGCCTCACCGGATTCAAAGGGGGGAAGCTCCGCGAGATGGCGCAGCACGGCCTGCACGTACCGCTCGACGACATGGGCATGGTCGAGAGCATTCACCTCTGCGTCTTCCACTGGGTGCTCAACGACGTCTTCGCCCGGATTAACTCTGAAGGCCGCCACGCCAAACAGACTTCATAGTTTTGGCGATGACGTGACGCCAGAAGCGAAGTTGGTCTCTGGCCTTCGGGTCTGAGTTATTCTGTAACGTTGATCTCGCTCTCGGTATTGCTTCGCGCAGGACCTCTTGGCGCGGATCCGAAAACCGGAATTCGCCGCTCAGACGACGTAGTGTTGCCAGCAACCGCCAGTTTTTCGGATGGGTTCTTATGTTTCTCGGCATTGAAATTGGCGGCACGAAGCTGCAACTGGGCGTGGGTGACGGCTCCGGCCCGCCGCTGGCGGAACTGGTCCGCCGCGATATCGACATCTCGCGCGGCGCCGAGGGCATTCTCGCGCAAATTCGGTCCGCCGCGCCGGATCTGCTCGCGCGGCATCGCGTCGATCGGATCGGGTTTGGTTTCGGCGGACCGATCGAGCCGGTGGCTGGGCGCGTGGTGACAAGTCATCAAGTCGCCGGTTGGGATCAGTTTCCGCTGGTTGACTGGTGTCGACGCGAGCTCGGCGCCGCGGCGGTGCTGGGGAACGACGCCGACCTGGCTGGGCTGGCCGAGGCGCGCTACGGCGCGGGACGCGATTACGATCCGGTCTTCTATATTACTGTCGGCACCGGCATCGGCGGCGGATTGATCACCGAAGGCCAGGTCTATCGCGGCAGCGGCCATGGCGCCGCCGAGATCGGACATCTGAGACCTGGGCTCACCGCGACCAGCGCCGAACAGACGTTGGAGTCGCTGGCGAGCGGACCAGGCATCGTTGCCGCAGCGCTACAGCGGCTGGCTGGGTTACCCAGCGCGAATCACGACCTGGAGGAGCTTCGCACGCGCGCTGGAAGCAATCTCGAACGACTGACGGCGCAGATCGTCGCCGAGGCCGCGAGCGCCGGCAACGCGACGGCGCAAGCGGCATGGCAGGAATCGCTTGTTGCGCTCGGCTGGGGGATCGCGCAGGTCATCACGCTGGTGGCGCCGGCCGCGGTGGTCATTGGCGGCGGCGTGCCGTTATCAGGCGAGCAGCTTTTCTATGAACCGCTTCGCGCCGCAGTCGAGCGGTTCGTCTTCCCACCCTTCCGCGGCAAATACAAAATCCTGCCGCCGGAGCTCGGCGAAGAAATGGTCGTCCACGGCGCGATCGCGCTGGCGGCCGGTCGCTGAAGCAAGGCTTGAGGCGTGAGACCTGAGGCTTGAGGAAAAGCAACTCGCGACCCCCTCGGTTTCTGCGCTTTGAAGTTTCCGCGTCGGCTCACGGCCCGATACCTCCCGTTCACCTCGCGCGTCTTCTAAGAGCCATCGCCAACGCGGTCCCGACAATAGACCCGGCGAGCGCCAAGGCCATGTCTTTTTGCGCGTCCCACAGGTCCCCCTGTTGGCCGTTGTAGGCTTCGGCCTCCTCGGGGGAGAGGGTGACGGCG
>DASXPZ010000636.1:0-3939 GCA_036493275.1 Pirellulales bacterium | reverse complement strand
AGCGGCTCGGCGATTTGTGGCGGCGGTCGACAGTTCGGCCGTGATCGTCAACGCCAGCACCCGGTTCAATGACGGCGGCGAGTTTGGATTGGGCGCCGAGATCGGCATCAGCACCGACAAGCTCCATGCCCGCGGGCCATGCGGCGTCCGCGAGCTGACCAGCTACAAGTACGTCGTCTACGGAGAAGGCCAGATCAGGGAGTGATCGAGCCACGCGTTTCACGGAGGAATTGCAATGGGCCGAGAGGATCTCAGCCGGGCGGAAGTCGAGAGTTTGCGCGGAACGCAGCCCGCCGCGAATTCGGCGATCCCTGCGCCGCACGGCGCCACGGTCGAAATGGGCGCCCGCCGGCGCGAATTGCTTCCATCGCGCAGCACGGGCCAGCCGCCGCTCGATCTTTTGCAAACGCAGCACGAGCGCGTGGCGCGAACGTTTCGCGATGCCCTTGTCCGACTCCTGCCCGGCGCGGTCGACGTTCGGTTGAGCGGCATCGAGCTCACCACCTATCACCGTTTTGTCAATCTGTTGGTCACTCCCACGCATTGCCAGACGCTCAAGGCCGACGCGCTGGCCGGCCCGGTAGTCCTCGATCTCGATACGGCGATCGCCTTTGCCATGGTCGACCGATTGCTGGGAGGGCAAGCGAACGGCTCCATTGCGCGCCGCCCGCTAACTGACATCGAAGAGCGACTGATCGCCCGTGTGACTGGGTTATTTCTTTCCGCCTGGCGCCAGCACGCCGTCGGCGACACGCCGCCGGTGTTCGATTCGATCCGCGTCGAGAGCGATCCGCGAATGCTGCAAGCCATGTCGCCGGGAGAGCCGGTGATCGCCGCGCGCTATTTGCTCTCGATCGGCCGCAGCGAAGGGATGTTGCAGCTTTGCGCGCCGGTTCGATTGATCGATTCGGCGACCGGCCGCCTGCTGGGCCCTGGGGCAATCGCTTCTTCAGGCGCGCAGCGCGCGGCGGACGGCACGGTGGAACTGGTGGTGGAACTCGCGCGCACGCGGATCTCGGTCGACGACTTGGCGTCGCTCCGCCCCGGCGACATTATTACCACCGACCAAGAAGCCACCGCGCCGATCACCGCCACGGCTACGGGCGTTCGCGCGCTAAAAGTCCGCCCCGGCGCCCACGAAGGACGCAAAGCGATCCGCGTGGAAGAGTAACGATTGACGGCTGCAATTGGTACCCGCTCCCCAAGCAGCAAACCGGGAGTGCGAGGCTCCCGCCGAGCAATGAAGCGCCATTCGGCGCCCTATCCTCAAAGACTTCGCGCGAAGGCCGAGTCGCCATTTTCACCGCGAGGATTTTCCATCGCCATCGGCTAAGCTATCGGCATGGCATCCATCCGCCCAAGCCGCCGCTGGTTCCAGTTCAGCCTGTTCTCGCTGCTGCTCTTCACGACGTTGATTGCGCTTGCGGTCGCGTGGCATGCGGTTCCCGCCTGGCGACAACATGAAGCGGTGACGAAGATCATCGAGCTCGATGGACTGGTGGTATACGATTTCCAGCTCGCAGGCGCCAAAAAGCCCCCCGGACCGGCGTGGCTGCGCGAATGGCTCGGCGACGATTACTTTCAGCGGGTTGGCAGAGTGCAGTTGGAGCGCAATGTCGACACGGCGGAAGCGCTCCACGCGGCGCTCGTGCAAGTCTCGCAGCTACCGACAATCGATTTTCTAATCATTCACTCGCGCGAGAGAATCGACGACGCAAATTTGCAAGAAATCGCCAAGGCGCGCTCGCTCAAGGCGCTGCATCTGCATGGGCGCATTCCGGACAGCGGGCTGAGGCATCTGGTGGCGCTCGATCAACTTCGCGGTTTGGTATTGCAAGATGTAACGGACGAAACGCTCGCACAGGTCGCCAGGCTGCGACAGCTGGAGCACCTTTACTTGCAAGGCGCGATTTCCGACAACGGCCTGGCGCTGCTCGAGCCGCTGGTTGAGCTTCACGAACTTTCGTACAACGCCGGCTCCTTGACGAACGAACTGACGTATCCAATCAGCTACGACTACGAAGACGCGTCGGTGGCGAGCGCGATCGAATATTTTCACGAGAAGAACGGAGTCACGTTTCGCTTCGACGATGACGCCCTAATCGCCAGGAATATCTCGCCGGATGAAATCCTGGAGACCGATTCCGCCACCAATATCCCGCTCCGCCAAGCGCTCGAACGGCTGCTGGCCCCAAACGGCCTCGGCTTTCGGATGGAAAAGGAGGCGTTGGTGATCACGACCCGCGAAGAGGCCGAGCGAGCCATGGCAGGCGTCGTGGCGCGGCGACAGAAGTTGCCGAAATTACAGGTGATCACCGGTTGGTAGCGGTTGTACAGGGCGCGGCGAAGGTGGTTTCTCTCAGCTCGTTTCCCCTGTGCGCAGCGCTTTCCGCACGCCGCTTGGCCAGTTAAACTGGCGGCATCCTGCTGGCCAGCTGCGTCCGACTGGCAATCCGCGCCCTGTGGGGTGAAGTGTGGATGGTCGGCGGCATTAGACCTTGCTTCTGTCTCGCGTTCTTCCTTTGCAAAGGGTGACATTGATGCGATTGCGATTTCTGGGATTGGCCCTCTGCGCGGCGGCCCTTGGCGTCTCCGTTCTGTCCGCCGCCGATAAGAACGAAAAGGGAGCGAAGACAGGCGCCATCCGTTTCGAGCGCACGCAACTCGACCCCAAGTTCCGCAGCGAAGGGGTCGGCGTCGGCGATCTCAACCACGACGGCAAGCCCGACATCGCCGCCGGCGGATTGTATTTCTCCGCCCCGGATTGGAAGCCGCACGAGATCATCGAGAACCCCAAGGCCTACGATCCGATGGGCTACAGCAACATGTTCTGCCAATGGGTCGACGACCTCAACGGCGATGGCTGGAACGACGTGATCGCGGTCGATTTTCCGGGTCAACAAACCTGGTGGTTCGAAAACCCCAAGGGCGCCGACGGCCCGTGGAAGCGCCACGTGCTGACGCCGGTCACCAACAACGAGAGCCCCGCCTATCTCGACGTCGACGGCGACAAGAAGCGCGACTTGATCTGCGCCTATTCGACTGATCCAGCCAACGTCGACGGCCCGGAACGCCGGATGGGGATCATCAGCCGCACGGCCGATCCGCTGGCGCTGTGGAAAATTCAGGCCGTCTCGGCCAAAGCGGCGCCCGGCACGCAAAAATACTCGCATGGCCTGGGCGTGGGAGACGTCAATCGCGACGGCCGCAACGACGTGCTCGTCAAAGAAGGATGGTGGGAAGGGCCGGCCAGGCAAGAGGGCGATTGGACCTTCCACGCGGCGCCCTTCGGCCAGGATTGCTCGAACATTCACGTTTACGACTTCGACGGCGACGGCGATAACGACGTCCTGACGTCGGCCGCGCATCAGTTGGGTATCTGGTGGCACGAGCAAACGCCCGACGGTTGGAAGACCCACCTGATCGACAAGTCGTTTTCGCAAACGCACTCGCTGGTGCTGGCTGATATCAACGGCGACGGCCTGCCCGACTTCGTGACCGGCAAACGCTACTGGGCGCACGGCCCGAACGGCGACGTCGATCCGGGCGCCCCGGCGGTGATTTACTGGTTCGAGCTATCGCGCAAAGACGGCAAGCCGGTCTGGACCCCGCATGCGGTCGATAACGACAGCGGCGTGGGGACGCAGTTCGAAGTGGCGGACGTCGACGGCGACGGTTTGCTCGATATCGTCACGTCGAACAAAAAAGGCGTTCATTATTTCCATCAGGTGCGCGACTAACGCAGGGCTAACATTTCGGCGCCGCGACCTCATCCGGTTTGCCGACCAACGCTTCGCGTCGGCGCCCGAAACCACCTTCTCCCGGCGGGAGAAGGACGCGCATTTCCCCTCTCCCGCCGGGAGAGGGCCGGGGTGAGGGAGAGGCGCGAGTGGACTTTCTCCTCATATCAGTCGCAATTCCACTCGCCATTTTTCTTCA
>DASXPZ010000635.1:0-4152 GCA_036493275.1 Pirellulales bacterium | reverse complement strand
GTGAATTCGATCGCTCGCGCGTTTCAACAACCGGCGAAGTCTTCTCTCTTGCCGCAGATTGTGGATCGGGCTCATTTTCCGGCCGCTGTGACCTGGAACACCGGAGCAATGCAATTGGCGTTCGTGCTCGGGCCTGCGCTGGGCGGCTTTGCCATTGCCTTGTTCGCCGGCGGCGAACGGTCGTTCTGGGAAGTCTCCTTGACGGACCTGGTGAAAAGCGCTCCCCTGACGACAACAGAGTCAATCCGCGGGACTGCGGTGGTTTATGTGTTGAACGCCTGCGCGGCCTCCGCCTTTTTCGTGTTTCTATTCTTTGCGAAACCTCGGCCAATCGCGCAGGAGACAGACCCTCTCACGCTGCATTCGTTGATGGCGGGCGTTCGCTTTGTGCTGACGCAAAAAGTGATGCTGGCCGCGATCTCGCTCGATTTATTCGCCGTGCTCCTGGGAGGGGCCACCGCCCTGTTGCCGGTTTACGCCTCGAAGGAGTATCTCGACGTGGGCCCCGTCGGATTGGGGTGGATGGACGCCGCGCCGGCCATAGGGGCCGTGAGCATGGCGCTCTGGATTGCGCATCGTCGCCCCTTTCAACGAGCCGGCGCCGCGATGCTGTTGTCCGTAATCGGATTCGGTGTGGCGACGATTGTATTTGGGATCTCGCGCTCCTACCCACTCTCGCTGGCGATGCTGGCGCTGACCGGCGCTCTGGACAATATCAGCGTGGTGATCCGGCACACGTTGATGCAAGTGCTCACGCCCGACGCCATGCGCGGTCGGGTCTCGGCGATCAACGGGATGTTCATTGGCGCTTCGAATGAGCTCGGCGCCTTTGAATCCGGCATGGTTGCGAAGTTCGTCAATCCGACGTTTTCCGTCGTCAGCGGCGGCGTCGGCACGATTCTGGTCGTGGTAGTGCTGAGCAATCTCGCCCCCGGCCTGCGCCGCTTTGGGAAGTTGACCGAGGACGTGAAGGCCGAGGCGTGAAGCAGCGGGGCGTTACCGCGTGACTACGCCGCTCGCAGTTTGCGCCCGGAGCCAGCCAGGATTTTGAGCTCCTCGCGCGAGACCATTCGGAATGGGCCCCCGGCGGTTGGCTTCGGCTCCTGCCACACGATTTTCGTCCCTTCGTGCGTCAATCGCTCGATCAGATACCAGGCCCGCGCGAGCGCGTCGAGGTCGTGGTCGGCCGCAATCACAATCAGGTCGGCGGCGCCTGGCTTGTTCGGAGTGCGCGAGAGAGCGCTGAAGGCGTCTCCCGGCAGCAAGCGAACCCGAACGCCGCTGGCCACCAATCGCCGATGGGCCGTCTTGAGCGAAACGCCGGGTTGGCTCGCCGATCGGGCCTCGAACTGATCGACGCCGGTGTAAGTGATTTCGGCCGCGCTGGCGGCGCCAGCGGCCACATCGATCATCCGCTCCGCGCGGTCGGCCGTGCCAATGCCGAACTCGAAAATTCGGCGGGGCGCATGCTTGCGGATCAGCGAATAGACGGCGCGGTCCGTCGCAGGCTTGGAGAAATGCGCAAGATAAAACTGCCTGACACAGGCTGGCGGGCGCCACATGGAAGTCGCATCCTGCGATGGTGGTTGTCTGAACCCGGAGCATCCTGCTCTAGTTAAATTCTTCGGCCGTTGCGCGAAGGGAATCACGTCGCGAACGCCGCGCCCGGACATCTCGCCTGAATTACGCCAGGCCCGAGCCCTGCGCCATCGGACGTGGGAAGTTCTAACTTGACTTTTCCGCCATTTTGGACCGATAGGATTCGATAAGAGGCGCCTCCGCACGCCCCGCTTGCACTCCTCCTGGTGAGTCCGTGTCGCCATGATCCCTTCGCGCTGCATGTTCTGTTGGATGCACCTGTCACTCCTCTGCGCGCTGGGACTCTCCACCGTGGCCCACTGCGCCGACGCTGCGCCCCGGGCCAGGCCGATCGCAACGGGCGCCGGTCAGCAAGACGATGGACCGCTGCTCGCGCCGCCAGCGGTCGAAGTCCCCGAAATGGACGCGCCGGCCTCATCAGCGCCCTACCCCACAGCGGCGGCCCCGTCGTGGTCGCCAGCTCAGGCCGCGGCGAATGCGCAGCAGCGCACTTCGGCCCCTCCCCGAACGCAGCCCCTGGTCGACGCCCAGCGGCAAACGCAAACCGTGGTCGACGCTCAGCCCGAACCGCAATTGCCATCTCCGGTTCGGACACAAAGGCCTCTGCGGACCCAACAACCTCCGCGGACCCAAACAGCGCCGCAAAAGCAACAACGGACGATGAAATCGTCGCAGGCCAAGATGTCGACTTCTAACGGCTCGCCTTATGCGCCGGGAGAATATAACGAGATTCCGATGGTTGAGCCGGCGCCGCCCAAACCGGTTGCCCCGATTCGCAAACCAGCTCGCTGGAATCCATTTGCGAAGCAAGAGAAGGCTCAGGTCTCACCGTCCGCGCAAGGCGACGGGAGCCGTTTTGGGTCCTTCAAATCCAAGACGCCTACGATTTTTGAAGAGGCTCCGCCCTATTCCGCGGAATCGGCTTACCAGGAAACCAATCCCAATCCCGCCGCGGCGCATGCGATGCAACAACCGCAGCGGCAGCAGGGCGCTCAGCCAGCGCAGAGCCCACAGCCGACGCCGCAACCACGGCAGTCGCGCGGCTGGCGCTGGCCCTGGTCGGCCAAATAGCAGGCAACGGCCCGCTCTGCGTCAGGACCTCTAAACGGCGCTACATTTCGCGCCGCGACCTAATGCTGTCGCACGGAGCCGCCCCGCCTAGGGCGATCGCCGCAAATGTCCTGCTGTTTGCACTCTTCCTATCTCCGTCAGTTTATAGGCGAAGCATTACCCCCACCGATGCTAGCGGAATTGACCCACTCGTCGCAGGTGTGCTAACCTCTCGCCCTTGCGAAATATCCAACCCCACCCCGTGGGAATTCGAGCATTGTGAAGCACGCCGCAATCGGCCCCATTTCGATGCACTTGCCGGAGACTGTCGAAACCAACGACGAGTTGCGCGAGCGCTTTCCCAAATGGGACATGGACCTGATCTACTCGAAGACCGGCATCAAGAGCCGCCACGTGGCCGCGCCGGATGAGTGCGCGAGCGACCTGGGAGTGGCCGCGGCCGAGCGGCTCTTTGCCGAGCATGGCGTGGAACGCGACTCGATCGACTTCCTGCTCTTCTGCACGCAAACGCCCGATTACCCCTTGCCGACAACCGCCTGCCTGATGCAACATCGGCTGGGCCTGAAAACGAGCATCGGCGCCATCGACTTCAATCTTGGCTGTTCCGGTTTTGTCTACGGGCTCTCCTTGGCCGACGGACTGATCCGCTCGGGCGCCGCCAAACGCGTGCTGCTGATCACCGCCGAGACCTATTCGAAATACATCGATCCCGAAGATCGCAGCCTGCGAACGATCTTTGGCGACGGCGCCGCGGCGACGTTGCTCGAAGCGTCGGCCAATCAATCGCTGGCCGGATTTCGCTTCGGCACCGACGGCGCCGGGGCGGACACGCTGTTTGTCGCCACCGGTGGCGCCCGCTCGACCGACGTGCTGAAGCCGCGCAAGCGACATCGCTGGGGAAGCCAGCTCTATATGGACGGCCCGGCGCTGGTCGACTTCACCGTCGAACAGATTCCGAACCTGGTGAACGACGTGCTCCGCGCGGCAGACGCCAAGCGCGAAGACGTCAAACTGTTTCTGATGCACCAGGCGACGCAATTCATGCTTGAGAAGCTGCGCGCGAGCATGGCCATCGAAGCAGATCAGTTGCCGCTGGCGCTTGAAGACTACGGCAACACGGTTTCGTCGACGATTCCGATCCTGCTGCACGATCTACGCGCCAGCGGCCGCCTGCGCCCCGGCGTCCGTTCGATGCTCGTCGGCTTCGGCGTCGGCCTCTCCTGGGCCGGCTGCATGTGGACCGAAACTTGGGAAGCCAAAGCCGCCGCCGCGCAAGGCAAAACGGCCGAAGAAAAGCACGCCGCATAAGGTCGCGCACTCTTTACAATGATGGCGCATTCCCCTCTCCCGCCGGGAGAGGGCCGGGGTGGGCTGCGCAAAACTCTGGTTAGGGCATCGGTTTAGTTTATCCCAGATTTGTTCCTTGATCATCCGAGGGCTTGGCGGCGTTGGGCTTGGATGGTGGTTCCGAGTTGTTCGCGA
>DASXPZ010000634.1:0-1827 GCA_036493275.1 Pirellulales bacterium | reverse complement strand
CCGAGCAAGGTCGGCGTGCGATTCATTCTCATGCGGCCGGCCCTCATCGAGGCGTTTACTTCCGCCGAAGTCGGAATGCGATCGGGATTCGCGGCAGGGGGCGGCGCGGGCTGCTCGATCGGGGCGCCTGGCTTGGAAACGCGGGAACGCGCCTGGTAAATCGGCTCGACCGCGGCCACGGCTGGGTCTTTCCGCATGGCTTCGATCAGTTCGATGGAAAGCGCCACTCCACCGCCCCCCATTGGCCCGGCCGTCGCCGAAGGATCAGCCACCGGCAGAACGACCAGTTCGTAGCGGCCCAAATACCCCTCGGCGAAGTCGTCGAACTTTTGAACCAGCGAGTCATACCCACTGACGACCCAGACCACGATGCACGCCGCCGCGATCGTCGAGACGACCGTCAGCAACATCCGCGCCGGGTGCTGACGGGCGTGGGAAAAAACCAGCCGGGTGACGATCTTCAGATCCGCGACCTTCATACCGACGTCTCCGCTGGCTCGGGATTGACGATGTCTTGATAATGCGCCGCCAGCGAATGGGCGTCGCTGAAATCGCTAGTGGCGAAGTCCGACAGCAACCGGCCGTCTTTCATCACCAGCACCCGCTGCGACCAGACGGCCACCGCCGGCTCGTGCGTAACGACGACGATCGTCCGCTTCTGCTCGGCGCACAGTTCACGCAGCAGCCGACAGATATTCTGCCCACTCACCGAATCGAGGCTGCCGGTCGGTTCATCGGCCAGCACCAAGGCGGGATCAGTAATCAAGGCCCGTGCGATGGCCACACGCTGCTGCTCGCCGCCGCTCAGTGCGTCAGGACGATGCCGCCGGCGCGCGGCGATGCCCAAACGGTCGAGCAGGTATTCGACCCGCTGTTGCGGGATCTCGGCGCGGCCGTCGGTCAGGACCGGGAGCGTGATATTCTCCTCGGCGCTCAGAGCAGGAATCAGGTTGAACGCCTGAAAGACGAGCCCGATCCGTCGACGGCGAAAGCGCGTCAACTGCTTGTCCTTGAGCTTCGAGAGATCGGTGTCATCGATCACCACGCGCCCCTCGTCAGGCCAGGTGAGCCCCGCCAGGACGTGCAGCAGCGTGCTTTTGCCCGATCCGCTCGCCCCCATCACGGCGACAAATTTTCCCTGGGGAATCGTGAGCGACACGCTCTTCAGGGCCTCCACGACGGTCGCTCCCTGACGGAATCGCTTGGTCACTCCCTCGACGCGCAGCGGAGAGATCGCCGGCGCGGTGGGACAGATGTCGCTATTCTTCGTTTCGCCGCTTTGGGCTTCGCTGGTTGAGCTCATGACGACGCGATCTCCTTGATAAGGATGTTGCCCATTTGATTTTTAAGAAGATATTTGCGATGCCTGCCGCGATCCCTCTCTCGGTAGCAAACATGCGACTGAACCGCTCGACGGCTATCGTTTTTTCAACTGGATCGGTTTCAAAATGTTCTCTCCCTCGATAACCGTAATCTTGGCTATCGGTTGCGAGGGATTGCTGTAGCGATCGCCCAACTGATCGGGCCCCGATCGCTCTTCGCCCTCGACAATCATGTTTTTTTGCCAGACCACAGTCACCGCGTATTCTCCCGCTGGCGCGCCGTCATTCGAAAGGTAAGTGCCAATCTGAAACGATCCGTCTGCTTTCACCGTGCCGAACGGCCTTCCCAAGTTCTCGACCTTTTTGACGGGATGCAGATAAACGACTGCCTGCTCGGCCGGCTTGCCATCGACCAGCACTTGGCCCGACACCGGGTAGACTGTCTTGCGCGGCGGTCCGGACTTTCCGCAACCCACGCAGGCAAATGCCAGGGCGATCGCGAGCG
>DASXPZ010000633.1:0-4063 GCA_036493275.1 Pirellulales bacterium | reverse complement strand
CGAAAGCCAGTTCGGTCCTGATTACACCGACATCGCCGCGGCGATCAAGCTGGCGCAGGCCGCCTTCCCACACGACGCCGCCAAGCGGATCGTGCTG
Organism: Pirellulales bacterium; assembly: GCA_036493275.1. Classification (GTDB taxonomy): domain Bacteria; phylum Planctomycetota; class Planctomycetia; order Pirellulales; family JACPPG01; genus JACPPG01. The sequence continues at coordinate 3,966 of DASXPZ010000633.1, read as the reverse complement.
ATCTCGGACGGCAATCAGAACATTGGCGACGCGCTCGAAGAAGCCCGCGCCGCCAGCGAAGCAGGCATCAGCATCGACGTGCTGCCAATCCGCTATGGCGCCCGCAGCGAGATCATCGTCGAGAAAGTGACCGTGCCGCCCGACATTCGCAAAGGACAGCCCTTCGACCTGCGGATCGTGGTGAACAACACCAATCCCGAGAAGCTGGGCGAAGCCGGCCATGTCCGCGGCAAGCTGATCGTATCGCAGCGCACCAACGACCAGCCGCGCGAACTTTCGCGCGAGGACGTCGATCTTCCGCCGGGCAAGAGCCGATTCACGGTTCGTCAGCAGATCGACGACCCGGACTTCTACACCTACGAGGCACAGTTCATCCCGGACAATCCGGCGATGGACGCGATGAGCCAGAACAACCGCGCTACCGCCTTTACGCACGTCCGCGGCAGCGGCCAGGTCTTGTTGATCGAAAGCTACGACAACCGCGGCGAGCATCAACAACTCGTCGACCGTCTGCGGGCGAAGAACCTCGAAGTCACCGTTCGCCCCAGCAATCAGCTCTTCACCAGCCTGCCGGAATTGCAGCAATTCGACACGGTGATTTTGGCCAACGTCCCGCGCTCCGGCGGCGAAGACGCCGCCAAGATCACGCACTTCAGCGATGAGCAGATCAAGATGCTGGTGACCAACACCGAGTTCATGGGGAGCGGCCTGGTGATGCTGGGCGGCCCCAACAGCTTTGGCGCCGGCGGCTGGACGAACACCGATCTCGAAAAGGCGATGCCGGTCGATTTTCAGATCAAGAGCACGCAGGTTGTCCCGAAAGGCGCGCTGGCGCTGATCATGCACGCCTCAGAAATGGCCGACGGCAACCATTGGCAAAAGGTGATCGCCAAGGAAGCGGTCAAAGCGCTGGGCCCGGAGGACTATTGCGGCGTGATGCACTGGGATGGCACCGACAAATGGCTCTGGGGCGGTATCACGGTCGTTCGAGATCGTCGCAACCAGATGCTCGGCCTGCTCGACCGCATGATTCCGGGGGACATGCCGCAGTTCGACCCCGGGCTGCGACTGGCAGATAACGGCTTTCGCTCACTGAAAGACGCCGCGGTCAAGCATATGATCGTGATCAGCGACGGCGATCCCGCCCCGCCGAGCCAGGCGGTGATCAATTCGCTCAAGCAGGGCAAGGTGACCGTGACGACGGTGGCGGTTGGCTGCCACGGCACGGTTGGGCATCCGGAGCTCGAACGACTTGCGCTGCAAACCGGCGGCAAATACTACGTGGTGCAAAGCCCCAATGCGCTACCGAAGATCTTCCAGCGCGAAGCCCGGCGCATCGCTCAGCCGCTAGTGTACGAAAACGTGAACGGCTTCACGCCGCGGATCAAATACCCCCACGAAATCACGTCTGGCATTACCACACTACCGCCGCTGACCGGTTTTGTGCGAACCACGATCAAGCAAAACCCGCTGGTGGAGACGGCGATCGTTTCCCCCGTTCCGTCCGATGAAAACAACGCCACGATTCTGGCCACCTGGACCTACGGCTTGGGGCGCGCCGTCGCGTTTACGACTGACGATGGCGCCCGCTGGGCCAAGCAATGGGCCACCTGGAGCGACTACGACAAGTTCTTCTCGCAACTCGTCCGCTGGTCGATGCGCCCCGTGAACGATCAGGGAAAATTTACTGTCGCCACCGAGGTGGAAGGGGGCAAAGTCAAGGTCTTCGTCACCGCGCTCGACAAAGATGACGACTTCCTGAACTTTCTCGATCTCTCGGGGAGCGTGATCGGGCCGAACGTCGAGCCGAGCACGCTCAAGCTCGAACAAACAGCGCCCGGCCGCTACGTCGGCGAGTTCGACGCCCAGGACGCCGGCAGTTATTTCATGATGATCAGTCCCGGCGCCGGGCAATCGCCGCTCCGCACCGGAGTCAACGTTCCCTACTCGGCAGAATTTTCAGACCGCGAAGCCGATCTCGTGCTGTTGGAAGCTTTGGCCGACCTGACGCCCAAGGGAGGGAAGCCGGGCGTATTGATGAATGAACAACTGACTGACGCCGGCATCGAAATGCTGCTGGCTGAGAAGCAAAACGATCCCTTCCGTCGCGACCTGCCGCCGGCCAATAGCAGCCAGGACACCTGGCACTGGCTGGTGCTGGCGGCGGCGTGCCTGTTTTTCTTCGATGTCTTCTTCCGCCGCGTGACGGTCAACTTCGCCTTTGTTCCGGTGTTGGCGGGCCGGTTGCGAGATCGCATCTTGCGCAGACAAGCGGCTCCAGCGGCGACCGAGTACATGGACCGGCTCCGCTCGAAGAAGGCCGAGGTCTCGGAACGGCTGGAACAGCAGCGAACAGCGGCCCGCTTCGAGGCCCCGCCCGACGCCAAGGCCGACGCGAGCGTGCTGAATGAGCCGCCGCCGAGCGTTTCGCCCCAAAAACCTGCGGCTTCGCAGCCACCCCCCGCCGCCAAACCGGGAGAAGAAGAGAGTTACACCAGCCGCCTACTTAAAGCCAAGAAGAAAGTGTGGGAAGATCGAGACAAGGAAGAGAAGTAGGGGAGAGGCTAGAGGCGACAGGCTAGAGGAAAAAGAAATACGACAAGCAGCAGATCCATCTGCGCCAGCGGGAGGGCGAGGCTCCCGCCGAGCCGTGAGGCGCGCTCGATGTAATTTCATTCTCCGCTCGATCCAACACTTTGCGTTCACTGCAGAAACCAACCGCATTCCAACAAACCCAATTCATAGCATCAGCTTCACAGGACTATTCACTCATGAGTATCGGCGAATCGATGGAACGGCAGAGCGCGGAGTTTCTGACTCGCTACGCGGCCGTTCGCGATCAATTGGCGCGCGTCATCGTGGGCCATGAAGAAGTAATCGACGGCGTCTTGACCTGCGTCTTCGTCGGCGGGCATTGCCTGCTCGAAGGAGTGCCGGGCTTGGGCAAGACGATGCTCGTCCGAACATTGGCCGAAGTCCTCGACCTCGACTTCTCGCGCATTCAGTTCACGCCCGACCTGATGCCGGCCGACATCCTGGGCACCAACATGGTGATGGAGGACGAGCACGGGCGGCGGCGGTTCGAGTTTCAGCGCGGACCGATCTTCACGCAAATCTGTCTGGCGGACGAAATCAACCGCGCCACACCCAAAACGCAATCCGCGATGTTGGAGACGATGCAAGAAGGGACCGTCACGGCCGGCGGGCATCACTACGTGCTTGAAAAACCCTTCTTCGTGCTGGCCACGCAGAATCCGATCGAGCAGGAAGGAACTTACCCACTTCCCGAGGCCCAGCTTGATCGCTTCTTCTTCAAACTGGTTGTCGGTTATTCGAGCCGCAAAGAGCTCTCGACAATCATCGACCGCACGACGCGCGGCATCGACGTCCGCCCTGAAAAGGTCATGGAGGGGGTCGAGATCCTACGCTGGCAGAAGCTGATTCGCGAAGTCGTTTTAGCGCCCCACGTGCAGGACTACATCGTCCGCCTGACGTTGGCCACGCACCCGGAGAGCCCGTTCGCCTTCCCGGTGACCAATAAGTATCTGCGCTGGGGAGCGAGCCCCCGCGCAGCGCAAACTTTGGCGCTAGCGTCGAAAATGCGAGCCCTGCTCGACAAGCGTTACAACGTCAGCTTCGAAGATATCCGCCGTGTTTATCTGCCGGCGCTGCGGCACCGCGTGATACCCAACTTCGAAGCGCAAGCCGAAGGGATCACCAGCGATCGCGTCCTGCTCGACCTGCTGGAATTGGTCCCTGAAAAATCCGAGGACGCGGCGGCCGCGTAATGCGCTTGCGCCCTCGATTTCTGCTGGCAGAAGAGTTTGCATCACCTGGTTGGTCTCACACCACATTCGAGTTACCGCATGTCGACTGACGCCATCCCGCTCTTGTCGCCCGAACTGCTTGCTCAGCTCGAGCGATTGGAGCTGGTCAGCCGCAAGATCTTTCGCGGTCGGATCAAGG
>DASXPZ010000632.1:0-10197 GCA_036493275.1 Pirellulales bacterium | reverse complement strand
CGGGCAGTGGCGTCGATGACTCGACGGTAACCGCCGCCAGCTTCACGCTGACGCGCGATGGAACGCTGTTGGTGCTAGACACGGATTACACGTTCGGTTACGACGCGACCAATAAGGTCGCTCAGTTTACGCCGCTGGTTGGAATCTGGCAGGCGGGCGCCGTGTATGTGATCACAGTCGACAACTCGGCGGCGACTGGGATCAAGGACCTGGCCGGCAATTCGTTGCTGCCGACGGACCTGACCGGCGTAACCAAGTTCACCATCTCGCTGGAATTAGTGGATTACGGCGACGCGCCTACGCCCTACCCAACGTTGTTGGCCAATAACGGGGCCCGCCACATTCTCTCGGACGGCTTATTCCTGGGAGCGACGGTCACCTCTGAGCCAAACGGACAACCGAGCGCGGACGCCAACGCCGACAGCGGCGACGACGGCGTGGTGTTCAACTCGGTGATCATGCCCGGCACGACCGCTACGATCACCGTTACGGCGTCGCAAGCCGGCAAATTGGACGCCTGGATTGACTGGGGAGGCGACGACAGTTGGTCGGACGTTGGCGACCAGATCTTTACGAGCCAATCGCTCGTCGCCGGCGCCAACGTCTTGCACTTCACCGTTCCGTCCACGGTCACCACGACCACCTACGCTCGCTTCCGCGTCAGCTCCGCCGGCGGACTGGCGCCGACAGGTTTGGCCCAGGACGGCGAGGTAGAAGACTACAAGGTTTCGGTCACCCCGCCTGTCGCCTACACGACCAAGCTTTACAATGCCGCGACCGGCGTCGAATTGCTCAAAGATTCGACTGGCGAATACGTGGCGCTGGCCGGAACCACGATCCAGGCGCGAGTCTTCGCTAACGATCTGCGCAGCGTTGGGGCGGCCGGAGGCGTGTTCAGCGCGTTTGCCGATCTGACCCGCGACAACGCCGGGATCACTTGGAGCTCGCTGATTGTCAATTCCGCAATTTTTCCCAACGCTCAGAGTGGCGCCATCGACGGCGTGAATCAAATTGTGGACGAGGCGGGAGGCCTGGCGGGCCTCACCCCCACGGGCGCCGGAACGCCCGAGCTGCTGTTCAGCGTCAATGGAGCGATCGCTCAATCGCTGACGCCAGGGACTGTCGTCAACGTCACGCCGGACGCCGCGGACAATATGGTCTCGCATCCAACAACGATCTACGGCTCTCCCAGCGCAGTGTCGGCCAGTTACACGGGCGCTAAGTTCATTATTCCGCTGGACCCCTGGCAGAATCCGTCGAACCCCTTGGACGTCGACGCCAGCGGCGCCGTCGTGCCGCTCGACGCCTTGCTGATCATCAACGAGTTGAACTTGGGGCTGGGTGGAACTCTGCCGCAGTCGCCGGTTCCGCCGAACATCCCGCCTCCCTATTTCGACGTGAACGGTGACGGAAGCTTGACCCCGCTCGACGCGCTGCTGGTAATTTCGTTCCTCAATGGACAGACGCCGCTGATGGCCGGCGGAGCGCCTCCAACAACGCCTATCGCGGATACCGCTGGGGGCGCGGCGCCCGCGGCGCTACTGTCCGCGACAGCCGGCGGAGCGCCACCGACGCAACAGGTCTCGATCCTGGCAGACTCGGCGCCACAAGGCGCCCCACTGGTTGCCGCTGGCGCGATGCTAAGCGCGGCCCCGTCGGAGTCCTCCGTCATCCCGGCCGCAGTGGCCGCCGACGCGCCGTTCTCGGCCGCTCCGATCGTTAGCCCGAACGCAACCGCTCTGTTCGTCAATGCGGTCACGACCAGCGATGTGACGTCGACAACCTTCGCGGCGACTGGAATCGCGAATCAGGTGTCGACCGCAAGCGCGTCCAGCGTTGCTCCGTCCGGATCGGCGTCGTTCACCTCCGATGCAGGCATTGCGGCGGACGTCACTGGAGCGACTCCGCAGCAACCCGAAACTACCGGGACCGTTCTTTCCGTCGCTCAGGCGGCCGTCTCACGAGTCGATACGTCGCGCGTGGGCCGATCGCAAGGCGCGTCAGGAAGTAACGGCGCTGCGGCAGCCGACTTCGCCACCCTGCGTGAGCGGGCCCTGGCACAGCTCTTCGGCAACGGCGACGACTCAGACGCTTTGGAACTGGCCGACGTCGGACCCCGTTTGGAAAACGCCTGGAACCGGGCCAAGGACAAGTGGAATCACGGATAAACCGTAGATCAAAGTAAGGGGCGGCACGGCCGCGCCGGAGGACGCTCCCACCCGCAGCGGGCCTGGGTGGGCGGAACCCCGGAGAGGCGCTGCGCGGCCGGGCCGTCCCTTAGCTCTCCGGGGAAGAATGCCATCGTGGCATTCTTCCCCCTCGCCAAGTTCACAGCCAAGCCGCTCACGGCTCGCAAAATATCGACTTGCGTCGCTATTTTGGGATCGCATCCTGCGATCCACGCGGCCCGGCGAATACTTCCCCCGGGCTGCAAGCGTTCCGTTCTTGGTCGCCAGCCTTCGGCCGACCCCCGACTCGGCGTGGGAATGGCCGAATCCTGCACCCGTGCATCGTCAAGACTGAACCCCTTCGGCCGGCCCTGCGTACGATGCACTGGCGAAGGCGGATAGCGGATCCTCACGGTTGCAACGATCGTACGGCCACGGGGAAACCCATTGGGCAGGCGACGCGGCGGCCAGGTAAACCCAACGTTTGGCAATCGCTTGGAAGCAGACAGTCCGCAGGCGCAAATTCCTTGCGATCCTCGCTTATCGAGGATAGGCTGAGGGAATCGTCCGAAGAGATTCGCTCGGCGGCAAGGGTTCCCTAATCGGCGCGCAACGTCCCTACCCGGACCAGCCGCGCCGGCCTTGATCCTTCGAGCAGGAACAGAGTTTTCACGGGCGCGGTTGGGTGTTCGCGGGGGCGATTCGGTTTTCATAGGCGCTTCCGGGCGTCGTGGAACAGAATCCAGCGGATCGCAAGCGCGCCGGTTCAATAACGTCGATTGACGGTCGTGGCCAGTGAGAGTCCACGGGCAGGGAGCCCACGCGCGGGGACTCCAGCCCACGTCCGTTGCACTTCACAAGGCTCCTATCGCGACGGAACTCCTTCGCTGCTCGTTCGCGAACCACGCGGCGATTGCGTTCTTAGCGGTTCGATCCGTGTCCAGAGGCCTTCACCACCTATGATGTTCCACCGCCTGATAGGCCGGCGCCGTCGCGCCAATAATCTGAAGCGCCCAGCGCCGAACAGACGATTGAGGATCGAGTTCCTCGAATCCAAGGCGCTCGTCGCCGGCGACATCGTCTCGATGGGCACAGCCTCGCTGTTTGGCGTCGAAAGCATGCTCGGCGCCAACGCGCCCCTGGCGCAGCAACTCGCCGACAACGCGGTACAAGTCGATATCCACCTGAAGATTACTGACACCAACGGCATCGCGATCACGCAGATCGAGGCGGGCCAGGACTTCATTCTGCAGGCCTGGGTGCAGGACGTCCGCGCGGACGCGGCCCAACCAGGTGTATACGCCGCGTGGACCGACGTCACTTTTGATTCCTCACTGGTGACTCCGGATGGCTCGCTCAATCATGGGACGGACTATACGAACGGCGCGACCGGCGACACCTTGACGCCGGGATTGATCAGCGAAGCCGGCGGCTTCCAGAACAGCTTTTCTCCTCTCGGCTCCGCCGAGCACATGTTGTTCAGCCAGCAAATGCACGTCGACGCCGCCGCGAGCGGCAATGTCAGCTTTACGGCATCGCCGGCGACCGCTCTGCCAGCTCACGACACGTTGACCTTCACGCCGAGCGCGACTGTGCCCACCTCGGCAATTGCCTACGGCTCGGGTTCGCTGCTGGTCATTGCGCAGCCCACCCTGACCAGCGCCAACGTCCAACAGGCTGAAGGCAACAGCGCCGGTGGCGATTCCAAGATGACCTTCACAGTCAACTTGACTGGCGCCCCCTCGCAGACTGTAACCGTCGATTACGGGACGGTTGATGGCACGGCCAAGGCCGGCTCCGATTACGAAGCCGCTAGCGGCACGCTCACATTCAACGCTGGCGAAACGGCGAAATCGTTCGACGTTACGATCCACGGCGACGATACCTTCGAGCAAGACGAGCAGTTCTCCGTCGCCTTCTCGAATGCCTCGGGCGCGCTGGCCCCCGCCGCGGTGACTGGCACGATCCTCAACGACGACACCGCTCCCAAGATCTCGGTGAACGATATCTCGGTCAATGAAGGAAATAGCGACTCCACCGCGGGCAACTTCCTGGTCAGTCTGTCCAACCCCAGCTATCAGGATGTGTCGGTCGACTACACGTTCGCTCCGGTCACGGCGACGGCCGGCGTCGATTACCAGGCGGTCGACGGCACGGTCACCATCCCGGCGGGGCAAACCAGCGCGCCGGTCAACGTCAGTATTCTTGGCGACACCGTGTTCGAAGGGGACGAGACGTTCACGATTTCGCTGCAAAACCCGCAAGGGGGTACGCTCGACAAGTCGACCGGCACGGCGACGATTGTCGACGACGACGCAGCGCCGACGCTGGCGATCAACAGCCCCGCGGCGGTCACCGAACCGACCGGTAGCGCGACCACTTTAGAGTTCACCGTTACGCTGACCGGCGACACGTCGCAACAGACGACGGTGCAATGGAGCACCGCGGACAACACGGCTACGGCCGGCCAGGACTACCAGGCGGCAAGCGGCCAGTTGACGTTCATACCTGGCGAAACGTCGAAGACCATCGACGTCAACATTCTCGACGACAATCTGAATGAGGCGACCGAATCGTTCTTCGTGAATCTCTCGTCGCCGACGGGCGCCACCGTGCCAGCGGCGGGCGCGACCGGAACCGGCACGATTTTGGACGATGGTGACCCGGCGCCCACCGTTTCGATCGCCGGACCGGCGACAGTTCTAGAAGGAGACTCCGGCAATACCCCTTACACGTATAACGTGACACTGTCCGGCCCGAGCGGTCAATCAGTGACCGTTGACTATGCCACTGCCGACGGCACAGGCGGAGTCGCCGGAACCGACTACGTACCGATCTCCGGCACGCTGACATTCGATCCCGGCGTGACGACGCTTCCGATCACCGTCAACGTGATCGGCAATAAGATCGACCAGGACGATCGCGCGTTCTCGGTTAACCTGTCGAATCCGCATCAGACGAGCATCGTCGACGGACAGGCCCTGACTACGATTCAGGACGACGACGCCTCGCCGGTCCTCTCGATCGGCGATGAGTCGATCCTCGAAGGACAATCGGGCTCCAAAACATTGACGTTTACCGCTACGTTGTCGCAGCCCAGCGCCAGAACGGTCACTGTCGATTACACGACCGCCGATGGCTCAGCCACTGCCGGATCGGACTACGAAACCAAGAGCGGCACGCTCACCTTCATCGCTGGGTCGACCTCGCAGACGATCGACGTCCAGATCGACGGCGATACCGATACCGAGGGCAATGAGACGTTTACCGTCAACTTGTCCAACGCAGTGAACGCCACGCCCGATACGCTCCAGGCCACGGGCTCAATCCTGAACGACGATGGTTACACGATTACGGTGAACGAGGGAACTGCGACCGAGGGAGACTCCACCGGGACCCCGATGACGTTCACGGCGATTCTTTCCCAACCGGCTACCGCGCCTTTGACTTTTGATTGGGCGACGGTCCCAGCTTCGGGAACAGCCACGTCGGACGTCGATTATCAATCGGCCAGCGGCACGGTCACCTTTGCCGCCGGAGAGAGCACCGCCACATTCACGGTGAATGTGATCGGCGACACGCTCGATGAAAACGACGAAACGTTCCAGGTGAATCTGTCGAACCCTTCGTACGGCACGTTCAGCAATGACGGACCGGTGACCGGCACGATTGTGGACAATGACGCGCCGCCTACGGTTTCGATCACCGGCGGCTCGATCACGGAAGGCAATTCCGGAACGCAGACACTGAACTTCACCGTCAATCTCGACAATCCGAGCGGCAAGACAGTCACCGTCGACTTCGCCACGGCCGACGGAACTGCGACCGCGGGATCGGACTACGCGGCCAAGACAGGCACGGTAACGTTCCAGCCAGGTCAGATTTCGCAGACGGTGGGCGTGGTTGTGAATGGCGACACCACGATCGAGCCTGACGAGACATTTACCGTTGGCCTCTCAAACGCGGCGAACGCAACGCTGGGGACGTCGCAGGCCACGGGCACAATCGTCGACGACGATAACTTCATCATTTCGGTCGCTGACACGAGCGTGCAAGAAGGAAACTCCGGCCAAACGGCGATGACGTTCACGCTAACCCTGAACAGGCCGGCGGTGGGCCCGCTCCAAGTTACCTACGGCACGGAGCCGGGAACGGCAACCGCCGCGGGCGATCAGAAGGATTTTGAGGGCGCCGCGGGATTCGCCACGATCGCCGATGGGGAAACTTCAACAACCGTTACCGTTGAGATCGATGGCGACACGACCGATGAGCCAGACGAAACGCTGCAGTTGTTGTTGGTCAATCCGTCCTACGGCACGGTTCCCGCGAATCCGGCGACCGGTACGATTATCAACGACGATTCGCCCCCCACGATGTCGATCGCGCCAGCGTCCGCCCCCGAGGGAGATACTTCCGGCAACCCGCTCAGTTTTGTCGTTACGTTGAGTCAGGCGAGCGGCAAGACGGTTACCGTCAATTACGCCACCGCAGGCGGCACGGCGACCGAGGGAACCGACTACACGGCCGCCAGCGGCACGCTCACCTTCAATCCGGGCGACACCAGCAAGACGATCGTGGTCAATACGTTTGGCGACACCGCGATCGAGGACAATGAGATGTTCACCGTCAACCTCACGAACGTGTCGAACGCGACAATCTCTGGAGACCCATTCGCTACCGGCACGATTGTCGATGATGACGGGACGCCGAGCATCTCGATTGCCAATGCAAGTCTGACCGAAGGGAATAGCGGCACGTCGCAGATGACCTTCACGGCCACGCTATCCAAACCCTCGACCAGCACAGTGACGGTACAGGTCGCCACCGCCGACGGAACGGCCATCGCGGGACAGGATTACCAGGCGGCGAACGGCACATTGACGTTTAACTCCGGCGAGACCTCGAAGCAATTCACGATCACGATCGGCGGCGACACGTTGTTCGAAGCGGATGAAACATTCACCGTCAACATGACGAACGCGACGAACGCGACGATTGCCGCCCCGCAGGCCACCGGGACCATTCTCAACGACGACGCGCCGCCGCAAGTCTTCGTTCAGGCCGCCGGCCCGACCGCAGAGGGCGACTCGGGCGTCACGCCGATGACCTTCCAGCTCTTTGTGTTGTCCCAAACCGGTCTACCGGTGACCATCAATTACTCCACCGCCGACGGCACGGCAACCGCCGGATCCGATTACCAGGCGACCACCGGATCGATCACTTTCGCGCCGGGCGAAACATCGAAAACCATCACCGTTAACGTTCTTGGCGACACTTCCATTGAGTCGAACGAAACTTTCTCGCTCAACCTGACCGCCGCCAACGCCACGTTCTACGGCAGCGTTGGCGCCACGACCTCCGTTGTCGGCACGATCGTCGACGACGACGCGCCGGGTAGCTTCTCGGGAACCGTCTATCGAGACACCAACAACAATGGATCGATGGACGGAAACGAGATTCCGCTGGCCGGCGTGCAGGTCACGCTGAGCGGGCTCGACAGCCAGGGAAATGCGATCGTTCGCACTCAAACGACCGCGGCCGACGGAACCTACAGCTTTACCAACATCCCCAAGGGAACGTTCACGGTCACCGAAACTCAGCCCAGCGGATATCTCGATGGCATCGACACGCCGGGAACGGGCGCTAGCAAGTCTCCCGGCGTCAATGACCAATTCCTGTTTACGATGTCCTCAGGGCAGAACATCACGAGCAACAACTTTGCAGAACGAGGCATCGTTCCACAGGCGATTACCTTTGGATTATTCCTGGAATCGCGGCTATAGTCCCTGATCGGAATTCAAGCTTCTTTTTTTGATCAACGCCAATCAGCGTTTGCGTGGCGGCGGGTAAACGCCCTGCAGTTCGTTGATCAGCGCCGAGACCGTGTAGAGCCTTCCGGTCGGCTTATTGAAGCCTTTGCCCGTCGGCGTGTGGGAGAGCATCCGTCCCATCGCCGCGCCCCCTGGATCTTCGGTCATATACTGCAGCAGCCAGACGCCGTCGGGGCCTTTGATCAAACGGGCGACGGCGCTGCGACCCGTCGGCATGCGAATCAGCCGATCCAAGCGGTCAAAAGCGTTCGGCAAGGGGGCAAGCTGCTTGGAGAACTTGCGACCGTCCGGCGTGCGCAAGTCACGCACCAACGTCTCATGATCGCCTGGGACAAGTTCCAGAATACGTGATTGTTCGGGAACGACCCAGCCAATGCCCTGCAGCTTTTCGAAGAGGCCGCGGACCTGCGACTGCGAGATGATCTGGTCCGCGGTGAAGTTCGACTGCCCGTCGAAATAGGCAATCGCGGTCTTCCGCACTTCGTCGAAGGAAGGAAGTTTGGGCTTGGCCGGCCCGGCCCCCAACGTCACGAAGAGTTGGACGCTGAAACCGAGCAGCACGATTTGGCGGAAACGATCTGATCGCCTCATGGTAGAAGTCTCCGGTCTCGTTGAGCGGCGCCCGCGCGGTTCTGCCACTTCTCGCGGCGCACGGCTGTCGCACGGAGGTCCATAGAAACCATAGCTCGCGCCGCCTGGGGAAGGCCTGCTGAGTTGTCGCTTCTCGATCCGCTTGGCGGCCGTAGCCCTCTATTTGGGTTTCGGAGCGGATGGGCTGGCGGATTGTGGATTTCGGCCGATTTTTACCTGGAAGGGACCCCAAAGGCTGGATTCCGGGGCGAATTCTTTCTTCGACCGACGCAGGCTCGGAAAGCTAGCGACGCTCGCATGGCCGCGCGAACCTTACGGAGAGCCCTCGGGTCCTCCAGTTCTCCGATTGTGCGACCTAAACCGTATGCCAATCGGCGTTTAGCACCCCCTGAGTGGCGTAAGAATCTTCATTTTTTTGGTTGAACAAGTTCCAATGTTGGGTAGGATGACGTGGTCATTTCTCAAGGCTGGCCAGTGGTAGAAGGAGATACCGCGATGGCGAAGTCAACCTACTTCGTTCAAGAGTGCCCAACGTGCGGTCGTGCATTGCACGTGCGCGTCGAGTATCTCGGTCGCGAGTTAGTATGTCAGCATTGCAACGGCAAATTCATTGCCGCTGACAGCGAGGGAGCCCCCAGTTCGGGCGTCAAACTACTGGAGCGCGCGGAAGAGCTATTACAGTTCGCCGCGGCGCGGCGGCGAACGTGTTTCTAGTGCGCTGTGGCGCACTTGTTTCTAGAGCGCGCCGGCTTCAACTACACCTTAGCACCTGCCACAAGCTTCCGTAGTCGTCGGTCCACAGGACGCTCGGGTCTTCATCGGTGAGGACTCTTCCCTTTTCTTTGATCCTTTTCACGACCTGCGCGTCTTGCAGAAAGTCCTGATTCGACGTGACCAGTATCCAGGTTGCGTCGAAGGCGCCTGGGTTGCCCTTTTCTGGAGCTTCTTCGTCCGACTTGAGCACGATCGCCTGCCGATGCGCCTCCCGAGCCAGCGCGTGCACGACCGGAATCAGATCGATCGTGCGGTTCGAGACGTGAACGGCCAGAATTCCGTCCGGCTTCAGATGCCGCCAATAGATTTCGTTGCATTCGCGCGTCAACAGGTGCATTGGAATGGCGTCGCTACTGAAGGCGTCGATTACCAGAACGTCGAATTTCTGAGAACCGGTTGAGTCCAACTCAGCCTCCATGACCAGCCGGGCGTCGCCGATGGCGACGTCGATCTTCGCCGGACTGTTGGCCCGATAGGTGAAATACTTTCTGGAAATCCGGTCGACCTCCGGATTGATTTCATAGAAGTGAATCGTGTCTTGCGGATGTCCGTAGGCGGCGAGGGTGCCGGCCCCCAGGCCGATCACGCCGATTTTCAATCCTGCCGAATTCTGGCCGTCGGAGTTAGCTTCGGCGACGCGCAACGGATGCCGCATGATCGCGTAACCGACGCCCGAAAGTTGGTCGTAGTACGAGACAGGGACGCGTTCGAGGATCCCTTGAAGGAACTGCATGCCGTGGGTCGTGGCGCCATTGTGCAGGATGCGAGCTACGCCGGCGTTTTTGGACATGATGTCGGAAACTCGCAACACGCCGTAAAAATTGCGCGAAGTG
>DASXPZ010000631.1:0-2248 GCA_036493275.1 Pirellulales bacterium | reverse complement strand
GACCGGTTATGGCGCCTTCGGGTCCTTGCTGGTGATCTTGATCTTCTGCCAGCCGCCGGTCAGCTCGTAGTGACCTTTGCCGACGCGATTGACGGCGCGGCCGTCGATCGTGGTGAACTTTCCCGAGAGCGATTTGGTGGTCGTCTTGCCATCGCGATCGGTCGCGTCGACGAACTCCATCGTCTCGACGATGATGTACTCTTTCCCCTCCTCGTCCTTGGCGACGAACTGCCGGATTTCTTTGGTGTATCGGCGTGGGTACATCGTATTAATTCCTATCCCTCCCGAGGGTGGCAGACAACAGCGCAGCACGCTTCGCGCGAGGACGGCGCCACGCCGGCCGCCGCGCGAGTTTTCTTGGCAAACGCCCTTGGGAAAAACCCCAGCCCAGGCGCGCCGGCGGCGCTACGAATCAGCCGACCGTTGTGCGCGGATCTCCCCTCCGTCGGGCATGGGGAACGTGATAGCTGGTCGCTCGACGGTCGTCGCGTCGCCCGGCAATGATCCTACCTCATTGAGCGCAACGGTCATAGCCGCGGCTTCGGGTCAAATGCCAGGGAAATGTCGCCAAACAGTTGCATTCGAGGCCAGATCGAGGGAAACTTCACCTATCGTCCCCCCCTCCTCTCCCCAGGCGGCGGCCCTCCCTCCTTTGCACAGCGAATTTGGCGAAACCGTCCCAAAGCTGCGCTGATTTTTAGACTCTGAGATCGAGGATTCTTCCGAAATGTCTGCGCTGCTTTGCTGTCTGGCCTTGATGGCCGCGAACGATGAGAAGTACCTGGCTTGGGTCGCCGAGCCCGCCGACGTCGCCGCGCTTCCCAAATCGGTCGGAACGCCTCTCTCGGCAGATGACCTGGCAAAACTTGTTCGCGCTGAGCCGACGATGCCGTTCGACGACGCCAAAAGCGGCGTTCGCGCGGCGAGCGGCGCGATCTGGGTTCCCTGTTCGCGCGGCGTGATGTACCTGGCGCCCGGGGCGGCGCGCTGGAGGTTGTTTCACTCGCGCGCCTGGCTCCCGGCCGACGATGTGCAAGGGCTGTCGCTAGCGGCCGATGGCTCGGTCATCGTGCAAACTGTCGCCGGATTCGGACGCTTGAAACAGCAGTCGACCACGCTCGACGCCAAGATGGCCACGATCAATTCGATGCTACAGAAATACCACGTTCGCGAAGGACTGGTGGCCGAAATTTATTCGAAAGAGGCCGGCCGCTTCGATCGTGGACACGTGCAACCTTCGAGCGATAACGACGGCTTGTGGACCAGCTTGTATGTCGCGGCCGAGGCGTTTCGTTACGCGGTCACGGGAGACGAAAGCGCGAAGAAAAACGCCCGTCGCTCGTTAGAAGCCCTGATGTTTCTGGAGCGGATCACCGGCATACCGGGCTTTGCCGCCCGCAGTATTGTTCCGATTACCGACGATCCCAAAAAGTACGGCGGCGAATGGCATCGCTCGGCCGATGGCCGGTGGTGGTGGAAGGGGGACACGTCAAGCGACGAAGTGGACGGGCATTTTTTCGCCTATTCCATTTATTACGACGTCGCGGCGACGGAAGAGGAGAAGAAGGAAATTCGCGAATACGTCGCGCGGATCACCGATCATATTCTGGATCACAACTTCTATTACGTCGGCCCGCCGGGCAAGCCGACGACCTGGGGCGTGTGGGCGCCGGAGAAGCTGAATCATGATCTGAAATGGATCGGCGATCGTGGCCTCAATTCGCTGGAGATTCTCTCGCATCTGAAAGTCGCCAGTCGCCTGGTGGGCAAGCCGCGCTACGCGGAGGCGGCGAAGCAGTTGATCGAAAAAGAGAGCTACGCGACGAACACTGTGGAGCAGAAGCGAATTTTTCCGGCTGAAAGCGTGAACCATAGTGACGATGAGTTGGCCTTCTTGGCCTATTACCCGCTCGTGATCTACGAGCGCGACCCGGCGCTGCGCAAGGTTTACCTGGCGAGCATTCGCCGGACCTGGCGAATCGAGCGACCTGAGCACAGTCCGTTGTTCAATTTTATTTATGCCGCGGCGCTGCAGGCCAACGAGTGGACCGATCCATTGCGTCGCCCGGAAAAGGCGCTGGTCGCACCCCAAGAGTACGATCAGGCCGAGTGCCTGGAATGGTTCTGCGACGTCCTCCCCGACACCACGGTTTGGCGCTTCAAAAACAGCGGCCGGCGCGACGTTGGGAGTATCACCGCCAATCGTTTCAACCAGCAGCGCGGCACGATCGCATTGCCGCCATCGGAA
>DASXPZ010000630.1:0-2700 GCA_036493275.1 Pirellulales bacterium | reverse complement strand
TCGCCGGTCGCAAACTGCAACATACGTTTCTGGCCGACAGCCTGACCGTCGATCCGAAGCGCGCCGCCGCGCAGCAGGCGATGATCGAGCAAGCGGGCTGGCTGTTGGGCGTGCAGTTCACATTGCAGGTTGTGCCTGGTCCGGGCGGAACGGTGCTCGACGTCTTGGCGGGGCTTCCCAGCGAGGTGTACGCCACGGGCGAAGCGATGTACCAGCAGCACTGGAAGTTCCAGATTTCGCAAGGGGCGCCGCTGGTCGTGGCGGCCATCGACGGCGCCGCCGAGCAGACGTGGGACAACGTGGCCCGCGCGCTCTACACCGCCTCGCGCGTGGCGACGCCCGACGGCGCGATCGCCGTGTGCACGACGCTCAGCGAGCCACCGGGAGCGTCGCTACGGCAGTACGCGTCCGCCCCCGACGCTCGCGTGGCCCTGCGGCGAATTCACAAGCAGCGCTTGAACGACTCGCTGCCGGCGGCGGCGCTGGTGAGGGCCCTGTCGCAAGCGCGGGTTTACTTTCTCAGCCAGTTAGACGAAGCGACGGTCGAAGAATTAGGCATGGCCCCGGTGGCCAGCGGCGCCGAGATGGCTCGCCTCGCCACACGATTTCCGCAATGCATCTTGATCGATAACGCCCAATACGCGCTGGTCTCGACGGAAGGCGAAGCATGACCGACCAAGACTTTCAGCAGGCGCTTGAGGAAAACGGCGCAGTGTTCAAAACCGCCGCGAGCGCCGGCGGCCCGGCGGTCTTCAACAATGGTTGCCTGCTCGGAGATCCGCCGAACATCGTGACGAGCTTCGGCGACTCGCAGGCCGAATACAAGGCGCTGACCGAAGGCGCCGGCCTGGCCGATTTCAGTCGCCGCACGCTCATCGAAATAACGGGCGACGATCGGGCCTCATTCTTGCACAACCTCTGCACGAATCAGATCCGCGAGTTGCGCCCCGGCGCCGGCTGCGAGGCGTTTTTGACCAACGTGCAAGGGCATGTGCTCGCGCTAGTCAACGTATTGTGTCACGACGACCGGTTTGTGCTCGAAACCGTGCCCGACCAGGAGGCGAAGATTCTCGCGCAGCTCGATCGCTATTTGATTCGCGAGAAGGTGGAACTGCTCGGCCGCAGCGACGCCTGGGCGGAACTTCTCCTGGCCGGATCGGAAGCCGGATCGCTGCTCACGTCGCTTGGCTGCCAGCCGCCGTCGCGATTGCTCGATCATGTGGTCGCGGAGATCGGCGCGATTGCAGTCGACGTGTGCCTTGTCGATATCACGATCGGCGGCGGTTACCTGCTGCGTTGCGAACGCGATCGAATGGCCCAGCTGTGGATGACTCTCCGCGAAGCCGGGGCGAGGCCGTGCGGGGCGATGGCGGTCGAAATGGCCCGCGTCGAGGCCGGGACCCCTTACTACGGCCCCGATATCAGCGACAAGAATCTGCCGCAGGAAATCGCCCGCGACGCCCGCGCGATCAGCTTCGTCAAAGGATGCTATCTCGGACAAGAAACTGTGGCGCGGATCGACGCGCTAGGGCATGTCAACCGAACATTGGTCGGCGTCCGCTTCGCCGGACACACCGTTCCGGCGCCGGGCGTGGAGTTCTCTCTCGATCAAAAGACGATCGGCCAAGTGACCTCGGCGGTGTTTTCACCGCGGCTGGCATCGCCACTGGCGCTGGCCTACGTCCGCCGCGGCCACAACAACGTGGGGACACAATTACAATCGGCTCTTGGCCCGGCGGAAGTCGTCTCGTTGCCGATCGGGCAATGAACCTGGTCCGGATTCCTCGCTCGCGCAGACTAACCCGAAGCGCAAGCGAGGGCTCTTAAGTGGGGATCCCTCGCTAGCGCTTCGGTTAGTGTTGAGAGCTTCTGTCGCTAATCTTGGGAGCGATGAATTATCTGAGCTAGCACGCCTCAGCCGCGATAGACGACCGTCACGTCGCCGCATGGCCTAAAGCGGACGACGACTCGGTAACCGCAGCACCAGTCGTATGTCACTACGCTGCGACAGAGGATCAATCCGCAGCGGCTGCACACAGTGGGCGTTCCTTCGCAGCAGGCCGGCAAGCAGACCGGCACGTCGATCGCGCAGCATGTCAGCGGATTAACGACCTTCAGCACAGTCTTCACAGGCGGAGCGCTCTTGCAGCAAACCGGGCGGCAACTCAGGTCGACGTAGCGAATGCACGGCGCGGGACAGCACGCCTTGGCAGGGGCGCAACAGGGCGCGGCGGCAACCTTCGCGGTTTTGGTCGCAGGCGCGGCCGGCGGAGCGGGCGTCGCTGGTTTTGCCGGCGCCGTGGCCGGCGGTTGGGTTTTCTTCATCGAGGCGCTGCGCACGAATCGCCCTGCGTCGGCGCGGCCTGCGCCGGCTAGCAAAATCATCGCCAGACTGGCCATCGCGCATCCGAAGTGCGTCTGATTCATTCCGTTTCGCATGAGAGTCTTCCTTCAATCCATTTCTGATCAGTAATCAATGAGGCGACGTCGCGCCGATACGTGCGTTTACCCCAGCCATGTGGCGCCTGGGGCTCACATAAGATGCCAAATGCGCGGCCTGTTGTAAACAGTTTCATCCAAAACGCACAATCACTCCGTGCAGCCAGTGATACTTGCGCTCGGGCCGTAAATCGTTGGACTGGTTGTTGCGGCTGATATCGACCACATGGGGCGAACAGGCTGGGTCGGATATTCTTGCTC
>DASXPZ010000629.1:0-3193 GCA_036493275.1 Pirellulales bacterium | reverse complement strand
GTTTCCCTACTACCTGCTTGCCGATTCGCCCGATGGCGTCAAGAAAGAGGCCGAGTTGACCGGGCAGACGCCGCCGGCTTATCGGACTGAAAACGACATTCGCAAGGCGTTTGTCTACAAGCGCGTGCCGCACGTGACGCTGAAATCGATCGCCAACAATCCCGATATTCGCGAGGGGATGACGCGCCAGGAGATCGACGCGGCAATCGCCCGCCACGCCGAGACGGAGACGCTGTACGACCAACCGTACGAAGACCGCGGGCGCGTCCGCGTGGCGGGGCCGTTTACGGTCGAGAGTCTTTCGCCCCATCGGCGCCTCTCGGTCGAGCGGAAGCGGGCCCGCGCGACGGCGCCCAACGACGATGGCCGCACGGTCCGCGTCGTCGGGCCCGACCGGTTTGGGACGATGATCATCGACAACCTCCGCAAGGCGGGCATCCAGAACCGCGTGAAGGACGAGCGACTGAAGTTCGACCGCCTCGAACCGTTCGGAGGCGAGTGGATTCACGCCACGGGCGAGTTCACCGACAAGGCCGGCGCCACCAAGCGCGTGGCCGTTTGCATCGGCCCGGAACATGGGACGGTGGGGCCGGAACTGATCAAGGAAGCGGCCAAGGAGGCGGTCCGCGGCGTGGGCTACGACCTGCTGGTGGTCTGCGGCTTTGCCTTCGACCCGCACGCCGACGCCGAAACGACGCGCTACGGCAAGCTTCAAGTGCAAACCTGCCGGATGAACCCCGATCTCTCAATGGGGGACGAGCTGCTGAAGAAGACCGGAGCGGGCAACCTGTTCATGATCTTCGGCGAGCCCGACGTCCGCGTCACGCGCGACAAGGAACAGCGCGTGGTGGTGACGATCCACGGCTTGGACGTCTACGACCCGACGACGGGCCAGATTCGCAGCGACAGCACCGACGACATCGCCTGCTGGTTCATCGACACGAACTATGACGGCGAAAGCTTTTTCGTGCGTCACGCCTACTTCACCGGCGCCGACGAACCCTACGAACGCCTGAAGCGAGCCCTGAAGGCCGAGATCGACGAAGCAGCCTGGAGCGCGCTCTACAGCACGACGAGCCAACCCTTCGAGGCGCCGAAGACCGGCAAAATCGCCGTGAAGGTGATCAACCACTACGGGGACGAGGTGCTGAAGGTGTATGGGGTGGCCAACTAATTGTTTGCGCAACGAGTTCCAGAACCTAGCGAGTGATTTCGCACTCGTGTTGGCATCGCTCGGTCGCCGGCTTTTCGACGAAGAAAATGAGAACAGTGTCACACCGCGCCGAGTCCTCGGCGAATGCACCTTCGGCAACGACTAGCCACGCGCTTAGCGCGCGATGCGCTCTCGCGCACGGCTGGCGCCAGCGGATTCCGCACCATTCGCACCATCCGCAGCATCTGGTTGCGCTTTAAGCAATTGGAGCAGAATGGGCACGGTCGTTGTCACGCCAACGCCTAGCAGAGTCCAGCCAACGGCTTGTCGTTGCTCGCGAGTCAACCGGTCTCCCAGTAGCAATGCTACCCCGGCGCCCAAGGCCGCGCGTGTTCCGGCGATTAAAGCAACTTCGGGAATCGAGAGAGGAGTGCGCTTCATTGTTAGACCTTTTTTGAAAAGTGACGGCAAATAGCCCCCCAACTCTCCAACCCCAGTAGAGAGGAAATCCGCATGCGAGATAGCCCGTTTATCCTGGTCGCGCTGCGCCACGGAGCGGCGCGCGAAAACGAGCAGGATGAATGGAGTTGCTCGATTTGTTTTCCAAGTTCGAAGATCGACGTCAACCGTAGGTCAAGTTGGCTAGATCACGATCGTGAGGTCTGCTTTGCCTTGTTCGCGCGCAGCTTGTCTTGCAGCATGTCCTTCGCCCGCTCCAGAACTTTGTGTCGGCTCTCCGGAAGATTTTTACCCGCTCGATTGATGTAGTACTGCAGCATGCGGATACCTGAGCCGATTCCCTTAGGGCTCACTTTCTTCGACGCGAGGCTGCGGGCGATTGTGCGGGCGTCCTTCTTGAATAACTCAGCCGGCGGCGCCGTTGATTCCGTCTTGACGTCTTTGACCCATTTTTTGGCTGGCACGATATTTCTCCCGACGTGGGTCGTTCAGTGAGCTTCCTTTGCCTCTGACTCTGCGATCATCCCGAACACGTGCTTCTTAATCTCGCATAACATCGCGCTCTCTTGTTCGCGGAGTTTGTTGAGCATGTCGACGCATTCGGTGGCATTCGCCTCCTCGGCGTCTTTGACATACCTCTCGTAGGCGGCGAGTCCTTCGGCCTTGCTCTGCAAGACAGTCAACCAGTCGTACATCAGGTCGCTAAGGGGGTTCTTGGTGGCAGTTGTCGCCATGACATCATCTCCTCATCGAGTCCTTTGAAGGGGGAAAACGACTAGTGTCGTTTAAAGTACTGAACTTCCTTTTCATGCTTTTCGGCAGCCGCCCGCGAGCTAAAAGTGCCGAGATTGCGGCGTTTGTGAGTGCGCGGGTCGAGCTTTCTGGAATACAGTCGATATTCACCGGACTGGAGTTTGCGGATCATCGTATGTCCTCCGTTTTCTGTTACTCTGACAGAGCAATTCGCGGACCTCTTGGCCGGAAGTTTTGGGAAAATCTCGGCTCCAGTGGCCGACAGAGCCAATCTCATCAGCTTTTTGAGCGCAAATCAGGTCGTCGGCCTGGTCGAGGAATTCATCGCACGTTGCCCGTCGCCGGCTTCGCTGCAACCGGCTTGGCGTCGAGACTGATCCGAACGCAAATCTCGCTCAGTAGGACCGGGTGGAGTCGCGGAGGTCGATCGCCGCGGCTAGCCAGCATCGCACTCAGCCGTTCTCGCCATCCGGTCCAATCTGGCCTTATTCCCTATTGCAAGCGGCAATGATCGCTTAGCCCCATGAACGCCAAATGATTAGAACGAGGAAATAGGCGATGGTGATCGCTACCGCAAGCACGCACATCAGACCGGCAATTAGGAGTCCGAGAAACACCCAGTGGCGCGCGCGATGCCGACGCTGTTCTTCCGGCGTGGCCATGAGGTGTCGCTTTAGTAGAGCGACGTTCATTTGATTTGCTTTCCAGGCCACGTCGAGCACGTCGCCCAGAATTGGAATGGATCCCATTAGCCAATCCGCAGCGATGTTCGCAGCCATTCGCGCTTGCAATACCCGCGGAACGCCGTAGCGAGTCGCCATTGCCAGA
>DASXPZ010000628.1:0-3694 GCA_036493275.1 Pirellulales bacterium | reverse complement strand
GACAAGGAAGCCGAGGGCACGCTCGAAGCTGCATGGGAAGTAGGCGTCCGCTATTTCGACGTCGCTCCGTGGTATGGCTTCGGTCTCGCCGAGCGGCGGCTTCGCCCACTTCCTGCACAACAAGAAACGCGAAGACTATCTTATTTCCTCCAAAGTCGGAAAGCTGTTCAAGGCATCGAAGAACAATCGGCATGCGGAAATCTATCCGCTGTCCGATTCTCCGAACGACATCGTGTTCGACTACACGGCGGACGGCGCGCGCCGCTCGATCGAGGACGGCCTGCAGCGGCTTGGCGTGGACAGCCTGGACATCGCGTTCGTGCACGACATTTCCCCGGACTTCGCCTATTTCCCGAACGGCTGGGAGGAGCAGTACGAAATCGCCCGCAAGGGCGCCTTCCCCGCGCTATCGAAGATGCGCGACGAAGGCACCATACGGGCTTGGGGCATCGGCGTTAACACGCCGCTACCCATCCTCAAGGTCATGGATGACGCCGATCCCGATGTCTGTCTGTGCGCCCGGCAGTATTCGCTGATCGATCACGCCAGCGCCGTGAACGAACTTTTTCCCGCCGTCCGCAAGAAGAATATATCGCTCGTCATCGGGTCCTCGCTGAATGCGGGCTTCATATCCGGAAGCCCGCGTTACAACTACGAAGGAAAACTTCAAGATCCCCGCGGCCGCGATCGAAAAGCGCGAAAAACTCCGAACGGTGGCCGCCCGCTATGGCGTGGATCTCCGCACCGCTGCACTTCAATTCTCGGCAGCGCCAGATGTCGCGGTCGGCCTTGTCGTCGGCGCGCGAAGCCATCAGCAGATCGCCGAGGACTACAATTCGCTCCAAGCGAAAATCCCGTCCAAATTCTGGACCGAGCTTAAACAGAGAGCTCTGATCGAATCCGACGCGTCGCTTCCGGCCGCGCCCGCCTGATGACGGATGGATTCGGCAATTCGCCAGGGCATGCCGATCGCGAAACCGATGCAGGGGCTGCCGTGACATCCTTTTTCAAGTCGATCGAGCAACTCGGTCTGCCCCGACAGGATCTTGGATCGGGCGGTATCCAGGTCGAACCACGCAGCGCGGTCGACCTCCGGAAAGGCTACGATATGGCCGCTCGCGCACGCCACTCGATCTCGAAGGAATTGCTGACCAGCGATGCCGTTTCGAAATCGGCTTCTCCGCAGAAGGCGATCACGCGTTTGCCGCCGCGCTGGCGGATCTCTCCCAAGGCCCGCAACGGGCCGATCGAGGCCGCCGGACCCAGTTCTTCGGCGAACTCGCGGCGGGCGGCCTGCTCCGGATCCTCCGACATATCGATCTCGCCGTTAGCTCAAAGGTGATCATCCAGACTTATACAAAAGGTTATTTTCACCTGAAAATAGCAGGGGCAGACGCCCTGACATAGGACATTGATCTCAATGACTAGAGCGGCGGCCCTCATTGGTTATCGACCAGGGGCAAGCTGAACTGTGAGGCGATCAGGGCAAAGCAGCGCGCTGGCGTCGATTCCGGCCCGTGGTTGAAGGGAAGGACAGCGAGAAGCACTGATTGATAAGGTTCGTGAGGCTCAAAGCTAATCGCCGGCACGCCGAGATCAGACAGCGCCATGCTCATTAAAGACATGCTGATGCGCTCACCGGTGGTCAACAGCATATCGAGTTCACGGCGATTGGGATGCGGGCTTACTTGATAGGCCATCTTAACAAGTTCGTCGGTGGTCTTACCCATCGCTGAAACGATCGCCACGACACGATGACCACGGCTATGCAAATCGGCGAGACTGCTCGCGACCAATTGAAGTCCGGCCTCACGTCCGCGCCTCTTTTCCCACGCGGCCTACAGACGAACAGCGGCTCTATATCGCTAAGCCTGACGTGATCGGGCCAGCGGTCGCCGCTGATCGCGATCGAGTGGCTGCACCGATAATCCGCGCAACAGATCAGGAGACCGCGAACGCCCATGTCGCGCATGTCGCCGAAGGTGCGGGTCATGCGGCCGTGATTGCGCTGAGAAACGATCAAGGCAAGAAGGTCGTTTGACGGGCGCTGCTCCGCGCGGGGCTGTTTCTGAATGTCTCAGTTTGAAATTTCAGGAAGCCGAACTGTGTACAGGGTCGAACACCGCGAACTGACGGAACAGAGAACTCATGGCGCGGCAATCTCGAATGTTTTTCACTGCAACCTCCCCCTCTCATGAGCGCTTCAACGATCGCCTGCTTGGGGTCCTTCGATCGGCGCCATGGTGGCGCCGATGGAAATCCAAATCCGCACTTCCCAAAAAATCTCTAAAAAGATTTAAACCGGCCATCTCGCCCTTTGCGCCGATCGCGCTGGGCCCCGGTTAAACGGCCCCCAAGGAGCATCAAAGCCCCCGGCGGACACAAAAAGCTTAGCCGTTGGAGGGCCTGAACCGGCCAAAGACTTGCACGTTAGACGCCGCAAGTTTTGGACCGGGGTGCGATGATGCGGCCTTCTTGCGATAGCCGCCGAAGCCGTCATAAACCCAGCCGAGTTGCGTCAGGCGATCGTGCTCCACCCGCATCTCCTGGGCCATGTCGGGGATCGGCCAAAATCCGACAATTTCCTGTTGTTTTCGTGCCGCTTCCATTGCTAGCCCCTCTGATGGTACGAACACGTAGCGGCCGGGCTGCTTTGACGAATCCAGCGCCTACGCAGCCCGCCTTTGAACAGCGGCAGAAGGCCTGAACAAAGCCGCCGATCTGTCTGCCGGCGGCTCTGAAAGTCCATTCAGGCTAAATATTCGGCGATGTCCTCAAGCGATGCATCAAAGCGACACAAAATTCCGATCGGCATCCACGAGCATGTATGATGCAAGCTCGGCAACCACCTCTTGCTCGGACCTAACGCCTGCGGCCGCCCGCTCTGCGCATTTTCTGTCGAACACTTCTTCCTGTTCCCAATAGCACCATTGGTCGTCGGTCATAGCCTTCGGCGTGATATCCACATCAGTTCTCCTTCGTTATGCCCCCTCCCACCCCTATCCATGTATGGTTAACGGGGGGTTAACGACGAAACCACGGTGCTGCCGAAGGCCATCACCTTCCCGACCGACGCCAAGCTGTTGCAGCCGGACGCGTTCGAGATTTCTGGCGAGAGTAAGCGTTGAACAACCGGGCGCGGCCGCAGCGTCGATTTGCAGGGCCGCGCGGAAGAGGGCTATTCGAGGGATCGAGGATAGCGCCCTATGGTGTTCGGCCGGCGCCGACGTCTTTATTGCTGCACCTTCGCGCGATGTCCCCGGCGGTTCGAATGCGCGGCATTCGGCGCATAAGCATAGGCACTGCTGGCATTGGGGAGGAACGGATCCCGATAGCAGAGTCGGCGATGATGGGGCGCCAGGACCGAGATCAGGGGCAGCTTTTTTATGAGTTTAGCCTCGACGAGAGCCTCAAACCGGGAGTCGCTTCCAACCTATGTTGGCTGGTCGTCGCCCGTGATCGAAGGAACCAACCTTCCTTGCGCGGGTAGCTGCCCTTGCCAGTGCTAACGTCGTAACAGACGCAAGACCACGACCATTGCGATGATCGGGGGGCCGAGGGCCAAGTACGGGAGATTCTTCGCCAGAAAGGCGCCACCCGCTGCGCCCAATCCGAACACGACGCAGAGGGCGGTAAAAATATATGAGCGACGAAGCATATCTCGCCGACCAGAAAAAGCGCTAACGGCTCCTTC
>DASXPZ010000627.1:0-7048 GCA_036493275.1 Pirellulales bacterium | reverse complement strand
ATGAATTCGCCGAGCCGAAGTTGATCCCCAAGGGCGCCACGCTCCACTGCATCGCCCATTTCGACAACTCGGCGGACAATCCGGCGAATCCTGATCCTACGCAGATGGTCAAATTCGGCGACCAGACGTGGGAAGAGATGATGTTCGGCTTCTACGCCTCGATCGATCCGAAGCAAAACCTGCTCGAAGAAAAGCCGGCCAAGCTGGCCGTGGACGCCAAAGCAGGCGGCGCCAAGGCAGACGCGGCGGATAACGACGAGGAAGACCCCAAAGATGACGCCAAGCCGGAAAAATAGCTTGGTCTTCGTCGCGCCGACTTGCTGGACAGCACCCGAGCGGCGCTCGACAATGCCGGCATGAACTATCGGCGCATTGATCTACGAAAGTATCCTTTACGCCGAGCGCCGCGAGCTTATCGCGCGCTCGGCGTTTTTTTGTGGATTTCCGCGCTGGTAAGTTTCGCCTTCTTCGTGGATGCGGCCATCGGGGCAGACGTTTCGCCTGCGCCGCGCGCCATCGAGCGAATCCCGCGGACTTCTAAAGAGCTTGACCTCGCGCACGAAACGAGCGACTACGCTTGCCTTCAGTTGCCAGCAGGCGTTGCTCTTGCGCCGGCACGCTTCGAGACAGAAACTAGTCCTGGCAGCGTGAAGCTAGTTGGCTCCTCATTGGGCGCCGCGGCGTTGCCGGTGGATTCGGGTCGTTGGCCGGCCGTCAGTTTTGGCGTGCGAATAAACAAGGCTGACCAGGCCGATCTGCCGCGGCTCACCGGCGGGACGATTCTCGATCGCGTGAACAATTATTACGTCTGCTTGCAAGTCCGCGTCGAGCGCGCCTCGCCCGCGGGCGTCCCCTTTCTGCATTACCAACCGCTGGCGGCCGTCGGCGAATATGGCCAGGAAGAGAAAACTGAAAAGTTCGCGGCGCTACAACAGACAGCCGTCGCCAACGTGCGGAGTCTCGGCTTGTTCGTAAAGAGTGGCGGAGCAAGACAGCCCGACAACCTGCGAACGATGGTCCTGAGCATCAAAGGGAGCCGCGTAGTGGCTGGCGACATGAGCGATCCGCCCCGCTTGGAGCCGTCGCTCGAAATGATTTTTGTTCGAATGCGAGTGGCGCAAGCCAAGGCGGGCGACAAAGCGCCTCCCGCCATCGAGATCCATACGTTTTCGACCACCGACGATCTCAAACGCCTGGTCTACGTTGCCCCGTACGTCACGCCGGACAAGCTGGAAGAATGTGGCCTCACGAGCACGATCCGGCTGACCGAATACACGTTCGGCGGGCAGTATCCGTCGGCCCGCGCCACGCGCGGATTGAAGTTCCGTTCGCGCGGCGAGTTCGATCTAGCCCAGCTCGACGCCTACGCCCGCTCGGCCGGCATGAAAGGCGCCGCGCTGGATAATCTGACCGAAGTGCTCGACGCCGTGATCGACGGCCGGTTGAAGGCTCCTTAGTGCCTATCCGATCAACGGAATTCGCCTCTCATAATGCCTTGATATTGCTAGCAGCCGCCAGTTATTGGATAGGCTCTTTGGAATGAGCGATCGCGACGCCGACTTCGAGCACCAGCGGCACAAGCCCCCCACGCCGCTCGACCGCCCGCGAGAATTGGTCATCGCCTGCGCGCCGCTGCGGAGCAATGTCAACCTGTCGCGCATCGTCCGCGCGGCCGGTTGCTGTGGTGTGCTGCGCGTGATCTGCTGCGGTCACGCCCGCGTGATCGACAAGATCGCCCGCGATTCGGTCGACGCCGACCTGCCGACAGGCGTGACGATCGAAGTCCACCGCACGCTGGAGCCGCAACTCGTGAGATTGCGCAGCGAAGGCTACCGCCTGGTGGGCCTGGAGCAGACGACCGGCTCGCGCTGCCTTTACGAGTTTCCCTTCCCGCGCAACACGGCGCTGGTGATCGGCAACGAACGACAGGGGCTTGACGAGGCAGTGCTCAGCCTGCTGGACGACGTCGTCGAAATCCCCGTTTACGGCCGCCCCCTGGCACACAACGTGGCGACCGCAACGGCGATGGCGATGTATGAGTATTGTCGCCAGTATCCGCGAGGGTGAGCCCTTGAATCTTGCGAATTCTCGGGAGGTATCGGCTTAGGCGTTTCGGGCAGGAGAGCGATACTCTAATAGAGTCTTCATGCTCCTGCACGTTGACGCTATGCCACAGATTGATAAGTGACGAGTCACTCTGCTAGTTTGCTTAGCTTATCTGGTTTTGGTGAGAAGAAGAAAGCAAAACTTGCTCCATTATCGACTTCAGCGATAAGGGGGTCGGTGTACTGCACACCCTTCTCATCCAGAAGTTCCTGCCACCGCTCTCTAAGGTCGCGCCATGGGGTTTTGCTAATGCGCTGGATTGCGAACCAATTATAGATTTCACCGCGAGTTATCACGGTTGTACCCGTAGCGTAAAGCTGGTCCAGCCTCGACCAAACCTGGTCTACATGTCTTTTAAGCATCCAAAGATCTCCTTTTTATGTGACATTGCTTGTAAATCTCTCCTATTATAGCGCTCTAATTAAATAGTGTCAATCAAATTATTTAGTCATAGTCTAAATTATTTAGTGTAGCTCGGAATTGATTTGCCGCTTGATGGCTTACGCGATCTTCTGCGTAGGCTATGGCTATTGCAGGTCCTCAGAATTCAAACAATATGCTGCAAAAATGTGGATTGGGAGTCTTTGGCGTAGCGAAAGGCAGTAGTCCACGTGAAAGTTGTTTTCGATGACCGCGGTGCGAAGCAGCTAGAGCTCATTTCCTATTGGTGACCTGATTTGCTATCCTCAAAGCAATCGGGGCGGTCGTTCTTTTTCGACACACGGTCGCGCGGCATGGATGCTCTTAAGGGTCAACGTCGCAGCGAGCGGATGGCGCTGGTTCGCTCGCGCGATACCGGGCCTGAGCTGGCGTTTCGCCGGGCAATCTGGGCCGCCGGCTTTCGCTTCCGCGTCTGCGACACGCGCCTCCCCGGCAAGCCCGACGTTGTCTTTGCCCGGCAGCGCGTGGCGGTTTTCATCGATGGCGATTTCTGGCACGGTGGGCAGTGGCGTCGGCGGCGATTGACCAGCCTCGACGATCAATTTCGCGAAGCCAAAAACGCCGGCTACTGGCAAACCAAGATTCGCCGAACGGTCGAACGGGACTTCCAGCGCACCGCCGCGATGACAGACGCCGGCTGGACCGTGCTGCGTTTTTGGGAATCGGACCTGAGCCGCAATTTGGAAAGGTGCGTCACGATGACCATCGCCGCTTTGAAAGAGGAAGCAACCGAATTGCCCGCGGCCGCCGTGGCGCGCCGCACGGTGGGCGAATTCTTCGCCGGCATCGGCCTGGTGCGCGTGGCGCTCGAAAGCCGCGGCTGGAATGTGGCCTTCGCCAACGACATCGATCCGAAAAAGACCTCGATCTATGCCGACAACTTTGGCGACGATCACCTGGCCCTGGCGGACATCCACGCGCTCGACCCCCGCGCGCTGCCGGACTGCGCGCTGTTCACCGCGTCGTTCCCCTGCAACGATCTTTCGGTCGCCGGCGCCCGCGCGGGGCTCGAAGGTAAATCGTCGAGCGCGTTCTGGGGGCTGATCCGCATTCTGAAAGAGTTGGGGGAGCGCCGGCCGCCGTTGGTGCTGCTCGAAAATGTGATTGGCTTTCTCAATTCGCACCAGGGGCGCGACTTCGAAACCGCGCTCGTGGCCCTCAATGAGCTCGGCTACTGCTGCGACGCCTTCGCGCTGAACGCCGCGTCGTTTGCCCCGCAGAGCCGGGCCCGCTTGTTCGTCGTCGCCAAGCGGCAGCGGATGGCGCCGCCGCACGGCATTGTCCCTCCCTGCGCGGCGCGGCCGCCGGCGCTGGCCGCGTTCATCAATTCACATCCCGACATCGACTGGGATATCCGCCGCCTTCCCGCGCCGCCGCAATCGGCCGTGCGGCTCGAATCGATCTTGGAAGACCTGGCGGACGAAGATCCGGCCTGGTGGAACCGCGAGCGGACCGAGTACTTCATGAACCAACTCAGCGACCGCCATAGCGCCACGTCCGACGAAATGATCGCCGGCGGCGCGCCGACATTCGCCACCGCTTTCCGCCGCGTCCGCGCGGGGCGCTCGATGGCCGAGCTGCGCACCGACGGCATTGCCGGCTGCTTGCGCACGCCGCGCGGCGGCAGCGGCCGGCAGATTCTGTTCAAGGCCGGACTGGGGCGCTACCAGGTCCGGCTACTCACGGCCCGCGAGTGCGCGCGGCTGCAAGGCGTTCCGGAGACGTTCAAGATCGACGTCCCGTTGAACCAAGCCCTATTCGGATTCGGCGACGCCGTCTGCGTCCCGGTGATCGAGTGGATCGTCGACAACTACCTGACGCCAGCGGCAAGTGAACTGCTGCGCGGGCAGGCGTTGACGTAGGAATGAAGTTCTAATCGACCGTTTGACGGGAGTGCGAGGCTCCCGCCGAGCAGGCGTTTGCGATCGGGCCCACTCCGCCGCCGTTGGCGCCGACTCATCCCGATGGATACTGTCTTGGCGGATATGATAGAATTAATCTTGGAGGCCAAGATTATGAACTTGATATTGCACTTAACTCCGGAGACGGAGGCCAGGCTGAAAAAGCAAGCCACGCTGACGGGACGAAGTCCGGAGGAGTTGGCTTTGGAAGCTCTACAAGAACGGCTGGCCAGCGACGTGTTGCCGCAGGAATCGCTCTCGGCTTCGTCACGAATCGCTCAATTCCGGGAGTGGCTCTCCGAGCATCCGGAAAGTTCGGTCGCCAGATTGGATGACTCGCGAGAAAGCATCTACGACGGGCGCGGCGAATGAGGGTCTTAGTTGACACCAATATACTGTCTCGCGTCTCTCAAAAGCGACACAGTCATTCTCGAATTGCGGAGATCGCTCTTCAGGCACTTTGGGCTGCGGACCACGAGTTGCGTATCGTGCCGCAAGTGCTCTACGAGCAGTGGGCGGTTGCCAGTCGTCCCGTCGAGAATCAACGGCCTTGGACTTCCATTAAATAACGTGGCTGTGGATGTGGATCGATTTAAGACACTATTTTCAGTCCTGCGAGACGAGCGTGGGTTACTCGAACCTTGGCAAAAGATTTCGCTGGACCACAAAGTCTCGGGGAAGCAGGCCCATGACGCTCATCTTGTCGCCGCCATGCACAGGCATGGTCTGACTCACCTTCTTACGTTCAACATCGCAGACTTCAAACGATTTTCGGGAATTACGATCCTCGATCCGGAAGTTGTGGCGCGGGGCTAACCAAAGAATTGCCACTGAACCGGAACGCCTGCGGGTACGGCCGTTTCCGGAGGCCCGCAGCCCCTTGACCCTGCCGCTGGGTCATCTAGACTGACTCGTTTGGACGGGTCCCAGTGCGCGCTCGTGGCGGTCACGCTGCGCCGCGCTAAGTTATCCGCGGGCCAAAGGTTCCCTGCCGCTTTTTCAGAGGTCGCTTTACGTGCCTGGATTATGCGTGATTGGTCTGCAGTGGGGAGACGAGGCCAAGGGCAAAATCGTCGATCTCCTCACCGGCGCTGGTGACATTGTCGTTCGCTATCAAGGCGGGGCCAACGCCGGCCATACCGTCGTCACCGGCGGACAGACCTACAAGCTGTCGCTCATTCCCAGCGGCATCTTGCGTCCGGACGTGCAGTGCGTCGTCACCGGGGGCGTCGTGCTCAATCCGCCCAGCATGTTGGGCGAGATCGAAGGACTGGTCGCGCGCGGCGTGAAGGTCAGCGGCAACCTGATCATCAGCGATCGGGCCCACGTGATCTTTCCCTGGCACTTCGAAGAAGACCGCCTGACCGAAGGCCGCGGCGCAGCTGGTGGCGAGGCGATCGGCACCACGATGCGCGGCATCGGCCCTTGCTACAAAGATAAAGTCGGCCGCGCGAACGCCATTCGCCTGGGCGATCTATATCGCGACGGCATCGAGCAAAAAATCGCCCACGTCTGCGCACACAAGAATCTGCTGATCAAAGCGCTGACTGGCGCTGACCATCAGCCGCTCGACGCCAAGAAGATCTTCGAAGAATATCAAGGCTACGCCGAACGCCTCCGGCCCCACGTGGCCGATACAACGTCGTTCTTGCTCGACGCGCTCGAAGGGGGCCGCCGCGTCCTCTTCGAAGGCGCGCAAGGCGCGCTACTGGACATCGACCACGGCACCTTCCCCTACGTCACCAGCAGCAACAGCTCCGGCGTCGGCATCGCGTCAGGCTCCGGCGTGCCGGGCAAGTATCTGCAAAAAATGATCGGCGTGGTCAAAGCCTATAGCACGCGCGTCGGCGGCGGACCTTTTCCGACCGAACAAGACAACGACCTCGGCCAGCACCTCCGCGATCGCGGCAACGAGTATGGCACCGTCACGCGCCGCCCGCGCCGCTGCGGCTGGTTCGACGCGGTCGCCGCGCGCTACACGGCCCGGCTGAGCGGCGTCGACACGGTGGCCGTGATGCTGCTCGACGTGTTGAGCGAACTGCCGGAAATCAAAGTCTGCACGGCCTACGAGTTCGGCGGCAAACGAACGACCGTCTTCCCCAGCCACGTCGACGATCTGCGGATGGCGCGCCCTGTCTACGAGACGTTGCCCGGCTGGCAGCAAGATATCTGCGGCGTCCGCGAGATTGCCGATCTGCCGGCCAACGCTCGCGCGTATCTCAAGCGACTGGGCGAGATCATCGGTTCGCCGGTGGCTATCGCTTCGGTGGGGCCTGATCGGGATCAAACGATGTTTGCTGACAAATCGGTCCGCGCTCCGGCGCTGGCGGGTTGAGGGCGCCGTGACTGATTCGCTCACTAAATCAGTGTCGATCGCCAAACCGGTCCGTTCTCTTGACGACGTCCCCGTCGATCGCCGCCCGCGCCACATCGCCGTGATCATGGATGGCAATGGCCGCTGGGCGCAGCGCCGCGGTTTGCCTCGGATCGAAGGGCATCGCCACGGGGTCGCCTCGGTCCGCCGCGTCACGGAAGAGGCCGCGCGGCTCGAGCTCGGGCAGCTCACGCTCTACTGTCTGTCGAGCGAGAATTGGAAACGC
>DASXPZ010000626.1:0-11304 GCA_036493275.1 Pirellulales bacterium | reverse complement strand
CCCTAGCGTAGCGTATCGAGGGCGCCTTTTACAGTCGCAAGAGGAGGGCAAAAGTTATGACCGGCGACCGGGCGAAGGCAGTGCGGTTTCAGCGTCATCAAGGATTGATTAGGGTAAATACACTAGCATGGAGTTGACGCCAAACCCTTCTCCCGCCGGAAGAAGGTGGTTCCCGGCAGGAAACCGGATGAGGGTGAAGCGCGAACAGACCCGGCGGACCATCTCGGGGCGCGGCGAATCGGGGCATTCTCATCAGTGCTGATTTTTTTCTAGTTCACGTCAATTGAAATCCTAACTCCCTAGCGATCCGCACCCTCACCCCAGCCCTCTCCCAAAGGGAGAGGGAGTCGTCTTCATTCGCCGCCTCGTGTTTTCTCTTCGCGCGCGCAAAAAAAAACCCGCGCCGCGCGGAAGGTTCTCTACCACGCGGCGACGGGCTATCAACTACTGCCATCAAGGCGCGACTTCGAGCACGCCACTCCGCCTAAGCGACGGCCAGTTCTTCCAGCTCGCGAGCCAGCCGCTTGCGGGCCACGTGCAGCCGACGCTTGATCGTGCCGATGGGCGACTGGAATTCGTCGGCCATCTCGATCAGCGACTGACCACGGACGTAGAACGCTTCCAGCGTTTCGCGATCCAAATCTCGCAGCCGCTCCATGCCGGCCCGCACCTGCCCGGCCCGCTCGTTGTCGAGCGCCGTGCTCAACGGCGTGCGCCGATCAACGCAGGTGGCCTCGATCACCTCGCGGTCGGTCGAGATCACGTTTCCGCGCCGGACCGCCCGATTGATCGCCATCCGGCTGGTGATCGACCGCAGCCAGCCGCCGAAGCACTCCGGCTCGCGCAGTTGCGAGATCTTGCGCATCGCCCGCACGAAGACCTCTTGCACCAACTCTTGCGCCTCGGCGTGGTTCCGCAGACGCCGCATCGCCACGGCGTAGACCGAGCGCTGGTAGCGCTCGACCAGTTGACCGAAGGCTTCGCGGCTTCCCATTTGGGCAGCGCGAACCTGAGCGGCCAGCAGCACCTTCTCCCGAGAAGTTTCCGTCAGAACGATCATGGCTCTCTCCTAAAAGCCCGTGCGGCGCGCACGGAGTAAAAGCGAATCCAGGCCGAAAACTGGGACCGGCGGCCAAAGTGAAGGCAAGCACGAGCCTTCACCGCGGCCTAGGGCGCCAGGTTGCGTCCAGCGGAAGTCAGAAGATCCGTTGCTCAGAGGTCGCTTGACGCGAACTAGGAGCGGATCCTCTCGACCGCAGGACGCGGCATAACGCATAGCGTTTGCCAGCACCCTGGCAGACCACGCAAACTGGAATCGAGCGAGTCGATCGCCGATTCCGCAGCGTGGGCTGCTCCGGTGGCTGCCGATTTGGTCGCGCGCTTAAGTTGCGCGAGATAACCGGCCATTGCCTGGAGAAAATGCCCGAACGTGACGGGCTGCGCATGCATCGCTGTGCGCACCACGTCGCCGGCTACGACGATACGACCCTGGCGATTGCCCAGAATGTCGATCTGCGTGCTGCGATTCGTATTGGTACGCATTGGATGCTCCGTGCGCTGAGCGCTCTTGGAGAGAACGAAAGAACGAAACAAATAATAGCGACTTGGGGGTCGCGGGCTTGAACCCGGCGACTCTTGCGAGCCGCCGACCTAAACATTGCCAGACTTACAAGTGTTCCACGGAGCGGGGGGGAAGTCAATTCAGATTGCGGATCTGGCAGGACTGATCCCATCGCGGCTTCCGTATGCCCCTTGGACAGTTCTTCGGGCGAAAAGTTCGCGCATGGCCGAGAATTTTTTCGGAACTATTTTCCGGCGCCCTGCCAAAGACGGCAAAATCACGCGATTCGGATCGCGGTAAATCAAACGGAAATCAGGGTTTACGGCAGGAATAATGCTTTGCGGGAGTGCGAGGCTCCGGCCGAGCAGGAAAAGGCTTTCGGGTAACCAGAGTTTGGCCGGTGGTATCGCTTTTCGGCTGACAGACGCTCAGCGACTGGAGGAGGCTCTTTTGGCTTCGCTTGCTCGGCCGGAGCCTTGCACACGAATGCTTCGCTTCCTCGCCTACGCGGCCAAATCAGCGAACGGTCTGTTAGAATCAGTCCCCGCGTGGCCAAGTTGCTGGCGTCCCGGCGCCGGCTCCGTATCGCCCGCCCTCCGTCAAAACCCCTCCACCAGACCTTGAAGGAACTCTCGATGTCGACTCGCTTCCGTGAAGTGCTCGCCGCTGGCGAACTGGCTCGTCTCTTTGTCGTCGGGCGGCTCCTCCATCCGGTGGTGATCGACATGTACGGTCTGGCCGGTGGCTTTCATGGCTTTTGGCTCGATCAAGAGCATTGCGGGTTGACCTACCAGCAAGTGCAAATGGCGTCCGTTTGCGCGCGGGCCAACAATTTTGATTCTTTCGTCCGCATGGCCCCCAGCGACTACTCTCTGGTGACGCAGAATCTTGAGGCGGGCGCCGGCGGCGTGATGGCCGCGCAAATTCGCAACGCCGAGCACGCTGAGCAATTCGTGAAATGGGCCAAATTCGCGCCGCGCGGCTTCCGCGGGATGAACAACGCCGGTCGCGATTCCAACTACACGCACAAGACTCAAGAACAGTTTGCTGTCGATTCGAATCGCGACCATTTCCTCGCGATTCAGATCGAAACTTTGGGGGCGCTCGAAGAGGCGGACCAGATCGCGGCGATCGACGGCGTCGACTTGCTGTTCGTCGGGCCAAGCGATCTCTCGCAGGCGATGGGACTGCTCGGTCAATTTGCGCACAAGAAAGTGATCGAGGCCCTCGACCACGTCGCCGCCGCCTGCCGCAAACATGGCAAGCACTGGGGGACCGTGGCGCCGAACAAAGAGTACACCCAAATGTGCTACGACAAAGGGTGCCGCATGCTGACCCTCAGCACCGAGATCACGGCCGTCAAGCACGGCATCGAGTCCGCCAGGACGCTGTACCAGAAGATGTTTTGAAGAGAGGCCAGGGAACTGAGGCCAGAGACGCTGGCGCGGGGACTGGAGGCGGTTGGGATCGCGGCCTACATACGGCGAAGAAAACGCCAGACGCGGTGATGGCTTGTCCGTTCAATGCGTCTAGTTCATTGCTTGCTGGCGCCGCGGAGCGGGCTGGATTGGCTCGTTTCCTCCTTTAAGGCCAAAAAGCGTGAGGCGGCATTGAAAATGCTTGGTTAGAGTGAAAAGCTTCCGTAGCCAAATGTTTTTGACGCCGTTAGACTGAAATTACGAGCCGGCCCTTTTCGCCCAATGTGGCCGGCCCGTGTGAACTTCGGTCCGCCGTAAGTCGACTCATTTAAGCATGTCGTGCGCGCCGGGCTCGGTGTAACGACACGGGAGCCTGACATTAGCTAGTCCTGCGATTGATCTCATCCTCCGAACCGAGCGAGGCAGTTCGTTGATGAAGCCCATCTATCTGTTCCTACTGGTCGGCGCGGCAATTCTGATTCCTTTTCATGCCCCGGTTTCGCGCGGCGTAGAGAACGACCGAGGCAGCGAAGCGCGAGAGACTCGCGAGATCAAGACCAAGATCACCCGCGAGTGCCGCAAGTCGATCGAGCGCGGCACGGCCTGGTTGATCTCGGCCCAACGCCGCGACGGCGCCCTGGGGGCCGATCTGAACGAGCGACCCGATCTGGGCTGCACAGCCATCGGCGGATTGGCGCTCCTCTCGCAAGGCAACACGCCGAGCACGGGCCCTCACCGCGAGCCGCTCAAATTGATGCTCGACTACGTGCTGGGGACCGTCGAGCGCTTGAGCCCCGATGACGACTATGAGCGGCGCTACACGCTGGTCCGCCGCAAGATCGGTCGCAACGCCGACCTCTTTCTGGCCGCCGTCTTTCTCAGCCAGACGTTGGGCGAATGCCCTGGCTATGAAGAGGAAGTGCGCGAAGCGCTCAACAAACTGGTCGGCTTGATCTGCCGCACGCAGCGCGAAGATGGCGCCTGGGGTGACGAATCGTGGGCGCCTGTTCTTGGTACCGTGCTGGGGTGGGAAAGCCTGCGGGCCTCGGCGTCGTGCGGGCTGAAGGTCGACGCCTCGGCCAAGAAAGCCGGCGATCATCTCTTCAAAGGGATGCAGACCAAAGGGGGCAACCCCGGCGACTGGATGCAGAATTTCTATAAGAACGCGTCGAGCGTGCGAGTCCTCTACTCGATGAACTATCGCGACGATCCGATTTTCAAACAGGTCGTCGAGCGGATACTCCAAATCGTCAAGACCGACGATCGCCCCTTCGTGCAAGCCGGCGGCGAGGAATACCTGGCGTTCTTCCTGGTGACCGAATGCCTGCTGCAAGAGCGCGACGCCCACTGGCAGTCGTGGTATCCAACGGTCCGCGACAAGATCATGAAGCAGCAAAATCTCGATGGCAGTTGGACCGGCCACCACTGCATCAAGGATCGCACCTTCTGCACAGCCGCTGCCTTGTTGACCTTGCAGGCGCCGAATCTCTGCCTGCC
Source organism: Pirellulales bacterium (assembly GCA_036493275.1). Taxonomy (GTDB): domain Bacteria; phylum Planctomycetota; class Planctomycetia; order Pirellulales; family JACPPG01; genus JACPPG01. Next base: position 6,828 of record DASXPZ010000626.1, on the reverse strand, counting down.
AATCTCGAATCTATGACGCCGCGGGCGAGGCGCGCCTGCGCGCTCGCGCAGGATTGGCCGATGGCGGTCTCGGGCATGGCGCTCGCCGTGACGATCTTCTTCGCGATCTGTGGCTGCTCGCCGAAAGCGCCGCCGGAACAAGGGGCTGCGCGCGAAACGGCGCCACCATCGACTGCGATCAAGCCTGCCGCCACCGCGAGCGAGTCGATCGCCGTCGGAACTCGATGGCTCCTCGCCCAACAGGCCGAAGATGGGGGCTGGCACTCAAGCGTGTACGGCCAGATGCGCGGCGGGGTTGGCGACACGGGACTGGCCGTTTACGCGCTCTCGCGGGCTCAGAAGGGAATGCCTGACGGCGACAATCGGAAATCAGTGCAGGCGGGCGTCGCGCGCGGCGCGAAGTTTCTTTTCGCGCAACTTGCCGATCCGGAGCATTCGGAGCTCCGCGACGGCGCCGATTACCCAACGTACGCCGCTGCGCTGTTGCTGTTATCGCTTCCAGAATCGCATGGCGCCGGCTCGCCTGAGCGTGAGCCTATTGAACGCGTGCTCGCCTACATGAGGTCGTCGCAGCAGACGGCCCCCCAAGGTTGGAAACCGGAAGACCTGCAATTCGGCGGTTGGAATCAAACGGGAGGCGCCGCAACCGACGCCCAGCGCCCCGGCAACACCAATGTCTCGGTCACCTGTTTTGCGCTCGAAGCGCTTCGAGCGCATCAGACGCTTGATGAGGCGACGAGCGCCGCGGCGTTACAGTTCTTGGGCCGCTGCCAGAACTTTGACGAGTGGGCCGCGGACGCCCATCGCGGGGACGGAGGCTTTTTCTTTACGCCCGAGGCGGACGATCCGCTGAACAAGGCGGGGGTGGAATCCGGGGCCACGCCACCGCGCCCCCATTCATATGGCTCGCCGACGGCCGACGGGCTCTGCGCGCTGGCCGCCTGTGGCGTCAAGGCGAACGACGCTCGCGCCGCCGCGGCGATCGACTGGCTGGCGCGACAGGACAAAGTCGACGTCGTGCCGGGCTTCGCCGCGCCGGAGTCTGAGGGAGAAGATGAGCCGGACGGCGCCTCGGCCGCCGAAGGGTTGAGGTTCTACTACTATGCTGCGCTCGCTCGTGTGATTCGAGCGTATCCCGAGGCGAAATTCGCCGAGCGTAAGACGGAGCTGATTGCCGAGATTATTCGGCGCCAGCGTCCCGACGGCTCGTGGCAGAACGCCAATAACGTAATGCGCGAAGACGATCCGCTCATTGCCACGTCGCTGGCGATTGCGGCGCTGGGGATTTTGTCGGCCAAGTAGCCGCTCTACTTCCACCGCGCCGCGTACTGTGCTTTCATGAACTTCAGCCCCTCTTCGGCTAGTTGTTCTTCGGTCTTGAACATCCGGCGCCAGATCTTGGTGGCCGCCGAGAGGGCCGGCAGCGAGAGGCCGAAAGCTTCGATCGTCAGCCAGCCGTCGTAGTTCACTTCGCGCAGCGCGTCGAACGTCGCCTTCCACGGGATATTGCCGAGGCCCGGCGTGCTGCGGTCGTTTTCCGAAATGTGGACGTGAACGGTCTGCGGCGCGCAGGCCCGGATGGCGTCGGCCGGGTGCTTTTCTTCGATGTTCGCGTGGAACGTGTCGTACATCATCCGGCAGTTGGGATGGTCAACCTCCTTGACGAATCGCACAGTGTCTTCCGCGCTATTGAGCAAGTAGCACTCGAAGCGGTTTAGATATTCGACCGCCAACGTAACGCCGCAGATGGCTGCGTGCTCGGCCGTGGCGCGCATGCTTTCGACCGACCATTTCCACTCGTCGCTCGTGGGGCCCATGCCGCTGAAATAGCCGAGCGCTGAATGATACGGCCCGGCCAGGATGGTCATGCCGGCCGCCTGGCAGCAATCGAGCGACAGCTTGTTGGCGGCCACGCCGGCGGCGCGAATCTTCGGGTCGGGCGAGGCCGGATTATCGTCGACGCCGCGGCAAGTGACCGCCGTCCGTTCCAAGCCCATGTCGTCGAGCCAGAGTCCGACGCCGGCGAACTTGTCGGGATTGAGATCGAACACCGGGGCCTCAATGCCGTCGTAGCCCATCTTCTTGAGGCGCTCCAAAACCGGACGGTGTCCTTCGGTGACATTGTCGGTCCACAGCAGCAGATTCATTCCGAACTTCATGCGTTGCTCCTGGCGGGGTATGCGGCGGACAGGTTGTGCGTTTCGCGCGACCGGCGGAACAGCCGCGGTCTGGCTGGTTGTATGATTGATTCTCACGAAATCGACGCGTCGGGCGTCAGCAGTTCTTGCTGACGCTCCAGCACGGCGCGGCGCGCTTCGGGCAGAAACGCCATCAGGCCTTCGCCCAAGACCGGCAGGCGCACGCGGCGCATGACCTGGTTCAGGCGGTAACACAGTTTGCCATCGTCGGCGTAGTCCCACAAGAATCCCTCGCGAACAAACAGGGGAAGAAATTCGGCCAGCCGGGTGGCGACGGGAGAATCAGTTCGCGTCGCCGGGCGATTGCGCGCCGCCTGATTGACCACCTCTTGGACATGCGCGGCGTCGACCGTGGCCATCGCCGCGTAATAGCCGCGCAGCCGGTCCGGCTCGGCCTCGATCAAGACGGCGTCGAGCAGGATCTCGACCAGGATATGGCCCAGGAAGCTCGGACGCATGCCGGGGTCGGGCTCGAGCACGTCGCGCAGCCGCGCGGCGAAACCCCAGGAGAGCTCGGCAAACACGGCCGTCTGATGGAACCAGCCATCGTCGAAGTGATGTTGCGCGATGCCGCGGGCCAGCCGTGCGGTGCGCGGATCGGCGTCGTCGAGCAGTGGGGCGGCGTGCACTGCTCTCACTCGCACGCCCCGGTCTGAGACGTTCAGCAGATCGGGCACGGCAGTCCCGGCCAGGAGCCAGGGGTCGTCAATGAAGTTCCGACCGTGCGTAAAGTAGTTCATACGGTCCGCCGGCCCGGATGTCGCGCCTCTGTAGCCGGCCTCATTGAGGCCGGCGCCGCGAGGTTGGTCGTCGCTGCGCGCTTCGACCGGGGTCGCAGACCCCGGCTACAGACGCGCGATTACTTAATCTCGACCCATTGGCCGCTTTTAGCGCTCGCCAGAACCGCATCGCAAACTTTTTGGGTGCGGAGTCCGGAGCGGAAATCGGGCTGGACTGGCTTGCCGGTTTCGATCCCGATCAAAAAGTCGGCCAGCGCGTTCACGAACGTGTGCTCGTACCCGATCGTGCAGCCCGGCACCCAGTATTTGTCCATGTAAGGATGCTCGAAGTTGGTGACGTTCACCCGTTGCCAGCCGGTGAGGTGGCTGTCGATCTTCTCGCCCGTTTTTGGGTCGGCGTATTTGAAGTATTGCAGGATGTGCGGATCTTCGAGGTCGAAGAAGACGCTGCCGCGCTCGCCATTGAGCTCGAACGTATTGTAATTTTTGCGGCCGCGGGCGTAGCGGGTGCTTTCGAACGTTCCCATCGAGCCGTTGGCGAAGATGGCGAGGAACATGCAGGCGTCGTCGATCCCCACGGGCTGCTTCTTGCCCGTCTCGGCGTGAACGCGCTCTTTGACAAAGGTTTCGGTGGCGGCGGTGACGCGACGGATCGGTCCATTGAGCCATTCGGCGGTGTCGATCGAGTGGGCCAGCAAGTCTCCTGTGACCCCCGAGCCGGCCACGGCGGCGTCTAACCGCCAGAGGGCCGCGCCTCCTTGCGGCACGTCTTCGGCAATCGTCCAGTCTTGCAGGTAAGTGGCGCGATAGTGGAATGGCCTGCCGATGCGTCCCTCTTCGACGAGTTGATGGGCGAGCGAAATCGCCGGCACGCGGCGATAGTTGAACCAGACCATGTTGGCGACGCCGGCTTTTTCGACCGCGGCGCACATTTCTTCTCCCTCGGCGACGTTCATCGAGAGCGGCTTTTCGCAGAGAATCATCTTACCGGCCGCAGCCGCCGCCAGCACGATCTCGCGATGCGTGTTGTTGGGGCTGCCGATATCGATGACATCGATATCCTTGCGCTCGATCAGCTTGCGCCAGTCGGTCTCGTACGATTCATAGCCCCAGTTTTCGGCAAAGGCCCGGATCTTGTCTTCCTTGCGAGCGCAGCAGGCTTTCAGCACTGGCCGATGCTTGAGCTTGAAGAACTGATTGACCTGACGATAGGCGTTGGAATGGGCCCGGCCCATGAAGCCGTAGCCGATCATGCCGATATTGAGTGGCTTTGTCATAGTGAGCCTTACAGGCGCCTTCGCCTCGAAAATTTGACGAGCGGTTGCTCCGCTCTGATTTCAACGATCTATGGTTTTACCATAGCTTTTTTTGGGGATGGCCATCCTCGCGCGTAGGCACTGCTGGAAAAGCCAGCAGTGGCACACTCGTCGCGGGCTAGCCCGACCAGCCATGCGCCACACGGACGGCGAGCATCGCTTTGAGAATGCTCCGCCAGGTCTCTGAGCGGTGCATGACTTCGTTCGGAAACATGCAGCCGTCCCAGCAGATGTGCTCGACTCGCTTGGTGAGCTGGCCGCGCTCGTCGCGGAGCCAGTAACCGGCGTCGCGGGCGATATTCAACCGGCCGTTCGGGTCGTCCGGCAGGCAGTGGCGTCCGGTCTTGTCGTGCGAGCCGGAGCCTTTGACCGTGCCGTCGTTTTGCGCCACGTGAAAATCGATCGTCCAGGGACGAAGCGCCGCGGTCAATGTCCGCAGTCCCTTGGCCAGGGTCTCTGAATCGTTCCAGTCGAAGTTCTCGGGCAGGATGCGATCTTGCGGCGCGTTGTAGCCCAACAGGTAAAGAAGCGTGTGGGCCATGTCGGCCTGAAAGCCGAGTGTGTTCGGCCGGTCGACGGTTTCGAGCAGCTCAACCATCACACGCCAGCTATGCATGCCGCCCCAGCAGATTTCGCCCTCAGCGGCCAGCCGCTCGCCGTGATCGTCGGCAATCACGCAAGCCTCGCTAAAGGTATCGGCGATTTTGCGTGTATTGGCCGCGGTGTCTCCGGCCGCCCAAGTGGCGACGTCGGTCGCCGAGTCGATCCGCACAACGCCGTAGGGGCGAATGCCGAGCTCGCGCAGTTTCTTGGCGATCCGGCACCCTTTGCGGACCTGGGTGAGAAAGTTTGCCCGCTCGGTTTCGTTTCCCATGGCGGCGCCGCCGCCGGTGGGAGGCCAAACCGGCGCCACGACCGAACCGATCACCAGGTTGCGCCGCCGAACGCGATCGGCCAGGCTCTTCAGGTCGTCGTCCGTCGAATCGATATCGACGTGCGGCGCAAAGAGAAACAGATCGACGCCGTCGAACCGGACGCCATCGACTTCGGCCGCGGCTGTCAGATCGAGCATGGTGTCCAACTCGATCGGCGGCTCGGCGCCTTCGCCTTTGCCGACGACGCCGGGCCACGCCGCGTTGTGCAAGCGGGGAAGTTTATAAACGGATTGGGCGCTCATGACGTGCGTGCTCACTCGGTCGTGTGGTTAGGCGTGAAACGCTATTTCTTGTAGTCGCCCATCTTGGGGAGATTGGCGTGAGTGTCTGGGCCGAAGTAGCGCAGACTGACCAGCGGCTCGCTGCCGGTGTTCTCGATTTCGACTCCCGCCTTGGCTGCCTCGTGCGTGATGAAGACTTCGTCTTCGGTATGCTGACCGAAGTGGATCATGGCCGGCGTTTGCAGGGCGAGCTTGCCCATGCGGCCGCGTCCTTGCACGGTGATCCAGCCGCTGGCGCCCGGATCTTGCAAGGTGCACTTGGCGCCCGGCTCGACGGTCAATTCCTTGGCGCTAAAGAGCTGGGCGCCGTCGATCGTGCCGTAGACGATCCAGCGATCCGTGTAGCCTTTACCGCTGCGCGCGGCGTCGACGATCGGCTCCAGATAGTTGTGCTCTTTGAAGTGGGTGTCGACATTCTTCTCCCAGTCGAGCTGGTCGATGATGAAGTCGAGATCCTGATGCTTATCTTTCGGCACGTCTTTGACCAGCAGGGACCAAGGGACCTCGCGCCCTTCGACGAGCGATTGGAACATGCCGAAGACGTCGGAGCCCCACTGCGGCTCGTAGGTGCAGAGCGAGCCTGGCGCGTGGAGCACGCCCGGCGGAATTAGCCAGCCCGTGCCGCGCTTCAAGCGGAACGCGCGGGAAAGATCAAGAATGCCGTTGTCTCCCTGGGCCCAGTTCTCCAGGCAGCGGCGAAGTTGCTGTCGCGTCGTGCCGGGCTCAAGCCCCATGAAGGTGTAGGCAAAGTTGTTGTCGACGTTATTCAGTTGAGGGGGGAAGTAATAGCTCTCGGGCTTTCCTTCCTGCCCGGTGAGCGCGGCGTGCTCGAACTTCTGGTGCCTGTGGTGGGGGATGGGACCCATGTTATCGAAGAACTTCGAGTAAACGGGCCAGCGCTTGTACTTGGCGAACATGGGGCTGCCGATCAGCCGCGCGCCCCCTTCGGCGACTGCGTCGGAGAGGGTGAACCGCTTCCCTTCGAACGCGACGTAGCTGAGCCCCTCGTCGGGCGTGCGGTTTTCGTTGGCCGCCTCGGTGGTGCTAGCAAACCAGCGCTCGTCGATGCCGCCGCGATGGGCTCCGTAGGCGTACCAGTCGGTCGGGGCGAGCTTAATCCGCTTGCCGGGGTGCAGAAAGCTGCGCGGCACCCACGTGGGTGTCAGCCGCAGCAAGCCGCCGCCGGCGTCGAGGGCCCGGTCGAGGATCGATTTCACGTTGTCTTTCGCCACGATGTCTTTTGCCGCAGCCTGCTTTGCCGCGCTGGTACTGGTAGCTGTCGCCATGCGTTCATCCGGGTCGGTTCGAGAAGGATTCCTCCGGCCAGAAGGGGCCGGACTAAGAATTAGGAAATAAGA
>DASXPZ010000625.1:0-3855 GCA_036493275.1 Pirellulales bacterium | reverse complement strand
CGTCGACGGGGTTCAGCGAAGCAATTCTAGCACGCCAAGCCCGGCGCGCCAGCGGCGAGATCACTTCTGGCTCTGCTCGTCCTTGGGCCGGCCCTGGTCCTTGCCGGCCGAAGCCTGACGTTCCCGCGCCGCAATCAGCTCTTTCTGGACCTTGGCCTGCTCGGCCGGGTCCATCGCGGCCTCTTCGCGCGCCGGGGGCGTGTCGTTGACCGGCAGATACGCTCCGGGGTCTTTGGGCCGCGTGTCGGACGCCGCAGTGCCGATCGGGATTTCCGAAATCGAAGTTGAGCAGCCGCCCAGCGCGAGCGCTGAAAGCAGCAGCGCTGCCCCAACCAATGCTCCGCCTAGCCGCGTCCCCAACATCTCTCGTCCCCGCGCCATCCTGGCGTACCCAACACAGACACTATTTCGACGAAACGATGCCAGCCAAACAAACCATTGTCGCCTGAAACCGTTAAATGCCGAACAAGAAATCGGGCGTCTTGGGCCCGAATAAGACCAAGCTACGACAAATATCGCAGTGCAACAGCAACTTTTTGGGAGCGGCGAGCCTATTTGTTGAGACCGAGCGGCTTATTTACCAGCTCAACCAGCGTCGAACTGCGCGATGACGAACTCAAAACGAAGCTGTAGTGTTAGCCCATGACGGACGTCACGACAGAAGCCCCGGCGGCGCCGAAGTTCAATGCCGAAGCGTTCGCGATGAACATCGCCAAGGCGATGGAGAGCAGCGGCCAGGCACTTGCAGCCTATCTCAAGCCGAGCGCAGCAGGCGACGTGCCTGACAAGCCGCCGAACGAGCTCTCCGAACTGGTCAAGACTTTCAGCGCGGTCGCGGAATACTGGCTGTCAGACCCCAGTCGCGCCAACGACATTCAAGCCAGGATCGGCAAGGCCTATCTCGATCTCTGGGGAAACTCGGTACGCCGTCTCGCCGGTGAAGAGCCGGCCGCGGTAATCTCGCCTTCGCCACGCGACAAGCGGTTTGCCGATCCCGAGTGGAAATCAAACCAGTTCTTCGATTTCGTCCTGCAGGCTTATCTTCTGACGACGCGGTGGGCCAACGACCTCGTCCGCGACGCCGAGGGGCTCGATCCGCACACGCGCAAGAAGGCAGCGTTCTACGTCCAGCAAATCACCAACGCGATCGCGCCGTCCAACTTCGTTTTGACCAACCCCGAGGTGCTGCGCGAGACGTTGACCTCGAATGGCGACAATCTCGCACGCGGCATGAAGATGCTTGCGGAGGATATCGAGGCCGGCAACGGCACGCTCCGCATCCGCCAGTCGGACTCGTCCAACCTGGAAGTCGGCGTCAACATGGCGACCACGCCGGGCAAGGTGATCTATCAGAACGAGCTGATGCAACTGATCCAGTATTCGCCCGCGACGGAAAACGTGCTGCGGACGCCGCTCCTGATCGTGCCGCCCTGGATCAACAAGTTCTACATCCTCGATCTCAAGCCGGAGAAATCCTTCGTCAAGTGGTGCGTCGATCAGGGCGTCACCGTGTTCGTGATCTCCTGGGTCAATCCGGACAAGGGTCTCGGAGCCAAGACCTGGGAAGACTACATGAAGGAAGGCCCGCTGGCGGCGATGGATGCGATCGAGCGCGTCACCGGCGAAATGAAAGTCCACACCATGGGCTATTGCGTCGGCGGCACCTTGCTCGCAACGACGCTCGCCTGGCTTGCGGAAAAGCGCCGCGTTCGCGTGACATCGGCGACGTTCCTGGCGGCACAAGTCGACTTCACCCATGCCGGCGACCTGCTCGTGTTCGTAGATGAACATCAGATCTCGGCCATCGAACGCGACATGAAGGCATCGGGCGTACTCGAAGGCGCCAAGATGGCGATGGCCTTCAATATGTTGCGCTCAAACGATCTGATCTGGTCCTACGTCGTGAGCAACTATCTGAAGGGAAAGATGCCGTCGTCGTTCGATCTCTTGCACTGGAATTCGGACGCGACGCGAATGCCGGCCGCCAACCATTCCTATTACTTGCGCAACTGCTACCTGGAAAACCGGCTGTCGACGGGAAGCATGGTGCTCGACAACACCCAGCTCGATCTTTCGAAGGTCAAGGTGCCCGTCTACAACCTCGCCACAAGGGAAGACCACATCGCACCGCCGGACTCGGTGCTTTATGGCTCGCAGTTCTTCGGCGGCCCGGTGAAATATGTGTTGTCGGGGTCGGGGCATATCGCCGGTGTCGTCAATCCGCCCGCATCCGGCAAATATCAGTACTGGACCAACGACAACATCAAGGACGTGACGCTGGCCGACTGGATCAAGGGCGCCGAGGAACACAAGGGGTCCTGGTGGCCCGACTGGCGGCAATGGCTGGAGACGATCGACCCGGAGCACGTCACGGCCCGCGAGGCTGGCACGGCCGCGCTTCCGCCGATCGAGGACGCTCCCGGCAGTTACGTTCGGGTCCGCGCGTAACGAAGCGCGCTCACATGGCGTAATGTCATCTGCTCATGTATAAACTGTAATCCCAAAGGGATTCACGTTCTTAAATCTGGCAGGGGGAAACCATGACGCCTGGACTGATGACGCCTGAACTATTCTGGCTGACCTTGACGGTCATTCTGACGGGATTGTTGTGGGTCCCCTATATCCTCAACCGCATCCTGGTCCGCGGCCTGACCGGCTCGATGGCCAATCCCTCGCGCAACGACAAGCCGCATGCGGAGTGGGCGACGCGCCTGATGTTCGCCCACGACAACGCGGTCGAGAACCTCGTGGTGTTTGCCCCGCTGGTCCTGATCCTCGCCCAACTCGACTATTCGACAAAGGCGACGGGCTATGCCTGTGCCGTGTATTTCTGGGCGCGCGTCGCGCACCTCATCGTCTACACGCTGGGCCTGCCGGTGTTCCGCACACTAGCGTTTACGGTCGGATTCGTCGCGCAGGTCGTGCTGGCGCTTGCGATCTTCAAGATCGTCTGAGTCCGCGATCGGTTGAAATCAAAGGGCGGCGTCAACGCGCCGCCCTCGCTTGATTTCAACTCTTGGTTTCAAGCCTTGATTTCGGGTCTTGATTTCAGGTCTTGCGTCAGCTTTTGCGCATGACGACATGCAGCATCGTCGCCGGCGCGCCGTCGAAGCTTTTGATCTCGCTGGTATCGAAGCTGATCGTTTGCCACGAGCCCGCTCCGGCGTAAGTCGCGCGAAGCCAGTCCGCGGAAACATAGTTGTAGTAGCGGCCGATCGAATCCCGTCCGTCGCCATCGCCTGCTTTGTAGCTCGCATAAAATAGGCCGCCGGCTTTCAACGCGCGGTGGATGCGCACGAGGATTCCGGGGAGCTCTTCTTTCGGCACATGCAACAGACATGCGTTGGCCCAGACGCCGTCGAACGCTTCGTGTTCGTCCAGTTCGTCAAAGCGCATCGCCGCGACGGGATGGTTGAGCCGGCGCGATGCGATCTCCGCCATCTCGGGCGAGCCGTCGGTGGCGTGCAGAACAAAGCCGCGCGCCAGCATTTCGGCCGCATGGTTGCCGGCGCCACAACCGAGCTCGAGAATCGAAGCGCCCGCCGGCAACAATCCAAGGAATCCGACGAGCCGGGTCGATGGTGCCTTCGCCCACGCCGCATAAGAATCCGCGTTGCGGCGGTAAAACTCTAGTGTCCCCGGATCTGACATTCGTTTCCCCGTTGCAGCAGGCGCTGTTACGAATGTCAGAACCGAAGGGACACTAGCAATCCATATTTTTCTAGTGCGGCTTTGACCCTGACGCTCCTTTGAAGAGTTTAACCGCAAAACTGAAAGGAGCGTCAGAGTCGCCGCACTAGGTGGCCTCGTCCATCGCCCTGCCTCCTTAGGCGTCGGCCAATCCCAACATCAGCC
>DASXPZ010000624.1:0-2940 GCA_036493275.1 Pirellulales bacterium | reverse complement strand
GCTGCATCATGATGCGCAAGTGCCATCTCAACACCTGCCCGGTGGGGATCGCCACGCAAGACGTCGAGCTGCGCAAGAAATTCGCTGGCAAGCCGGAAGAGGTGGTCAACTTCTTCTTTATGCTGGCCGAAGGATTGCGTGAAATCATGGCCTCGCTCGGCGTTCGCAAGGTGAATGAATTGGTCGGTCGCGTTGACCTGCTTAACACGCATCAGGCGATCAATCACTGGAAGGCGGCCGGGCTCGACTTCACCAATATCTTGCTGAAGCCAGAGGCTGGACCGAACGTCAAAACGTTTTGCGCCGAAAGCCAGGATCATGGGCTCGACAAGTCGCTCGACCTGACGATGCTGCTCGATCTTTGCCGGCCGGCCATCGAGAACGAAACGCCGGTCAGCTTTGACCTGCCGATCTCGAACACCCATCGCACGGTCGGCACGATTCTCAGTAGCGAGATCACGCGGCGTTACGGCCCAAGCGGACTGCCCGACGATACGATTCAGTTGAACTTCCACGGCACCGCCGGGCAAAGCATCATGGCCTTTGGCGTGCCGGGCGTCACGGTTCGGGTGGCGGGCGAAGTCAATGATTACTGCGGCAAAGGACTCTCCGGAGGACGAGTGATCGTTTATCCACCGGAGGACGCCGGTTACGTGGCCGAAGAGAACGTGATCGCCGGCAACGTGGTGGGCTACGGCGCCACCAGCGGCGAAATCTATCTCCGCGGCATCGCCGGCGAGCGTTTCTGCGTTCGCAACTCCGGCGCAAAGGCCGTTGTGGAAGGAGTCGGCGATCACGGCTGCGAATATATGACCGGCGGCGTGGCGGTCATCCTGGGCGAGACGGGACGCAACTTCGCGGCCGGCATGAGCGGAGGCGTGGCCTACGTCCTGGACGAAAGTGGCCGCTTCCCGCGCCGCGTCAACCTGGAAATGGTCGAGCTTGAAGCGCTCGAAGATCCAGAGGATTTACAGATCGTGCAGGAACTGGTTCGCAATCACGTCAAGTACACAGGCAGCGCGCGCGGCCAGGAGGTCCTGGATCGTTGGGAAGAGTTGCTGCCGAAATGGAAAAAGGTTATGCCCCTGGATTACAAACGGGCCCTGGCCGGATTGAAGAAGGCCGCCGTCGGCAAGTCCGCCGGCGAGTTGGAAGGAGCGGCCCATGGGTGACGTCCGCGGTTTCATGCAATTTGACCGTCGCCAGTACGACGAAGAGCCGACCGAGCAGCGCGTCAAGCATTACAACGAGTTCTTGCGAGTCCTCCCCTCGGAAGAAATCCGCCGACAGGGCGCGCGCTGTATGGATTGCGGCGTGCCGTTTTGCCACACCGGCTGTCCGCTCGGCAATATCATTCCAGACTTCAACGACCTGGTGTACCGCGATCGCTGGCAAGACGCGCTAGCGCGGCTGCACGCCACGAACAACTTCCCGGAGTTCACCGGCCGCGTCTGCCCCGCGCCGTGCGAAACCGCCTGCGTGCTGGGGATCAACGAGGATCCGGTCTCGATCAAGCAGATCGAAATGGCGATCGCTGATCGCGGCTTCGAAGAAGGCTGGATTGTGCCGGAACCGCCCACCGTCCGCACCGGCAAGAAGGTGGCCGTGGTCGGCAGCGGGCCTGCCGGATTGGCCGCCGCGCAACAGCTCAATCGGGCCGGCCACCTGGTCACGGTCTTCGAGCGGGCCGATCGCCCTGGCGGTTTGCTGATGTATGGCATTCCCGATTTCAAGCTGGAAAAAAACCGCGTCTGGCGCCGGGTTAAGCAGCTCGAAGCCGAAGGGGTAGAGTTCCGCTGCAACGCCAACGTCGGCGGCAATGTCGAAACCGAACAACTCCGCCGCGATTATGACGCTATCTTGTTGACCGGCGGCAGCACGGCCCCGCGCGATCTGCCGATTCCTGGCCGCGATCTCCCCGGCGTCTACTTCGCCATGGAGTTCCTGCCGCAGCAGAACAAGCGGAACCAAGGAGACACCATCCCGTCCGAGTCTTCGATCATGGCCACCGGGCTCGACGTGATCATCATCGGCGGCGGCGACACCGGCAGCGACTGCACCGGCACGTCGAACCGGCACGGCGCGCGCAGCGTGACGCAGTTCGAGCTGTTAGCCAAACCGCCCGATCTCGGTTACTTCCCCCGCGCCGCGGAGCGCCCGGCAAACACGCCTTGGCCCTATTGGACAATGATGTTGCGGACCAGCAGCTCGCACAAGGAGGGCTGCGATCGCCACTGGAGCATCCTGACCAAGGAGTTTCAGGCGGACGAAAAGGGACACGTCAAGAATCTGGTGACGTGCGAGATCGAATGGGTTCTCGACGCTCAGGGGCGGCAACAGTTCAAAGAGGTTCCCGGCACGACGAAAGTGTGGCCGTGCCAGTTGGTGCTGCTGGCGATGGGCTTCTTGGGCCCGGAGAAACGGGGCGCCATCGCCGACCTGAACCTCGAGCTCGACCCGCGCGGCAACGTGAAGTGCGACGCCAACTACATGACCAGCGTCTCAGGCGTATTCGCCGCCGGAGACATGCGTCGCGGCCAATCGCTCGTCGTCTGGGCGATCCACGAAGGGCGCGAGGCAGCCCGCGCCGTCGATAAGCACCTGATGGGCGCCAGCTACCTGCCAAGCGTCAACGCCGGCGACTTCGCCTGGAAGTAATTTGGCGGCAAGCATACAAAAGTGGGGCCGGCGCGAATCACTGTTTGCGGCCGGCCTTTTTTTATTTCACGCGGCGCGGCGTCGCGATGATTCTTCGATTTCTCCATCGCCCAAATGCAGCAGGGCGGCTCGAGGCTCTTGGGCGCCTCGAGCCGCCCTGTGACTAGGCGGGAGCTTCTTTGCAAACGGCGAGAACTTCGGGCGGGCGTCCGCGTTCCTGTTACCAGGGGCCGCGAACGTAGTAGATGCCAAACTGGTCGGTGGAACTTGGCCAGCGAGGCG
>DASXPZ010000623.1:0-19016 GCA_036493275.1 Pirellulales bacterium | reverse complement strand
ATCGTGACCAGAATGAAGAAGTTGATCATGCCGATGGCGATGTAGGGGATTTGCTTGCCAAGTAGATATTCCAGCCTGCCGGTGGGAGTGACATAAAAGTTGATCATCGATCCCAATTCTTTCTCGCGCACGATACTGACTGTCATGAGAATTGCGGGGATCAGAACCAATAGCAGGGCTGGAACGCTCGGCACAATCGAGTAGATGCTCTCGAACGTGGGGTTGTACATATACCGATCTTGGATGTCGGCGGTATTTTTCCTGGGACCTGTCGGCAGGCCGCTCGCTGGATCATTCAGCAGTCGGTTATGCACGCCCTGCGCGTATTGCGAGACGGTCTCGGCGCGGAACGTGTTCGCCCCATCCACCTGCGCCAAAACCTCCGGGTCTGACTTCCGCCGGAGATCGCGGCCGAAATTCGGCGGAATCTCGAGGATCAGTGAAATGTCATCGGACTGCAGTCGCAACAGTCCTTCGTCGGCGGATCGGACCGCCGGGGTGCGGCTGAAGTATCGTTCCGCCGCCGCGAATTGCTCGAGATAAGCGCGGCTCTCCGGTGTTTGATCGAGGTCGAACGCGGCGAACCGAATGTGCTCGACGTCTGTTGTGATGCCAAAGCCGAATACGAGCATCAGCACCGCTGAACCCAAGAAGGCGAAAGCCAATCGCACCGGATCCCGGAGGATTTGGATGGTCTCGTTGTGCGCATAGGCGCGCATCCGCCCGAATGCCAATTGCAGCGACGATCGCCGGGGCGGAACCTGCGGTTGCGCAAGCTCCGCGGCGGCCGAAATGGTCGTAGACGCCTTCTCCTTGCTAGCGCCGCCTGGCGCGGCCGCGGCGATCGCGTCCTCCATATAGCCGATGAACGCTTCCTCAAGGCTTGCCGCGCCGCGCGCGTCGATTAGCTTTTGAGGCGCGTCGCATGCCAGCACTTTTCCCGAGTTCATCAGCGAGATCCGATCACACCGCATCCCTTCATTCATAAAGTGCGTCGTTACGAAGATCGTCACACCTTGGTTTCGCGACAGATCGATCAGCAGTTCCCAGAAGCTGTCGCGAGCAACCGGATCGACCCCCGACGTGGGCTCATCGAGAATCAATAACCTCGGCTCATGCAAGACGGCGACTGCCAGCGACAGCCGCTGTCGCAAGCCCATGGGAAGATCCGCGGTCAACGAATCGAGCTGCGGCCGCAGCCCGAACTTATCGACCAGCTCATCGATACGTGCTTTCGCTTTTTCCGGCGGAATGTGATACAGGCGCGCGTCCAGCACCAGGTTCTCGCGAATCGTCAGCTCGCCATAGAGCGAGAAGGCTTGTGTCATATAGCCGAGGTTGTTACGGACCTCCAGGCTTCCGGCTTCGACCGATTTGCCAAACAACGTCGCTGTGCCTTCGGTGGGGGGCAGCAGTCCGGTGAGCATTTTCATGGTCGTGGACTTGCCGCAACCATTCGAGCCGAGAAACCCGAATATCTCGCCGCGCTCGATCGACAGGCTAACGTGATCCACGGCGATGAAGTCGCCGAACCTGCGCGTCAGCCCCTTCGCGTCAATGGCGATTTCTAATCCATTCGCCACGCGCGGTGGAATGGTCAGCTCCGTATGCCCCATGCGCTTCTCTTCCGGCAGCAGGGCGATGAAGCATTTCTCCAGATCGTTCGTGCCCGTCCGTTCCATGAGCTCTGCCGGCGTTCCTGTCGCCAGCACACGCCCGGCGTCCATGGCCACGATCCAGTTCCACTGCTGCGCCTCGTCCATGTATGCGGTGGAGATCGCGACGCTCATGCTAGGGCGTCCAGCGCGAATGTCGTCGATCAGCGTCCAGAATTGGCGCCGCGAGAGCGGGTCCACTCCGGTGGTGGGTTCATCGAGAATGAGCAGATCTGGTTCATGCACCAGTGCGCCGCACAGCCCGACCTTTTGTTTCATGCCACCGGAAAGCTTGCCCGCGGGGCGATCGGCAAATGGGCCAAGTCCTGTGGCCTCGAGGAGCTCTTTGACACGAGTCGGACGCTCCGCGGGCGATAACCCGAAGAGTTGCGCCATGAAGTCGACGTTGTCGTAGACGCTGAGTTCCAAATACAGATTCTTGCCCAAGCCTTGGGGCATGTAGGCGATTCTTGGACAAACGGCGCGTCGATGTCGAACGTCACCAATGTCGCCACCCAGGACCTGGATCCGTCCCTGCTGCAATTTCTTCGATCCGGCGACCAGGGCCATGATCGTCGATTTGCCGACACCGTCGGGGCCAATGATGCCGACCATCAGGCCACTGGGAATATCGAGCGAAAGATCGTCCACCGCGACGGTTTTGCCGTAGTGGTGAGTAACGTGTTGAATCGAGACGACGGGCGCCTTCGCGGCAGCAACCGTAGACGTCTGAGAAGCGGTCGGCGCCATGACTTGGATCTCGAAAGGAAGCAGTTCACAGACTGCCGGTTGTCGTGTCTGGTTAACTCGCTGCATTGCTCGGCGCAGATGCATATAACCCGGTGTCACGACCGATCGGAGCGGGTCTCCGTTTCAGACTTGGAGTCGGCGGGCTTGTCCACTTGCTTCCCATTGAGTTCTTTGTGCGATTCCACAAGGTTTTGCAGCCACTCGGGCCAAACCGCCGAGGCGTTGGTTTTGACGTATCCAACGCCGCGAACGCCAGTCTTGATGCGCTCGATGTACGTTTTGATTAACTCTTCGGGAACCTGAATCTTCACTCGAAACATGAGCTTGTCACGCTCGCTGCGCGTTTCGACCTGCTTGGGCGTGAACTGCGCTTCCGGCGACACGAAGCTTACATGACCGATAGCGGCCCGGCCCGGAGCATGGTCTAGCGTAATCCGCGCTTCGTCGCCAATCTTAAGGCTGGCGGCATCCTCCGCAGGTAGGAAGATCTCCATATAAACGTCTTCCAGATTCACTAACGTCAGCGCCTTTCCACCCGCTGCCAGAACTTCGCCGACTTCCGCCAGGCGGTAAAGGACTCGGCCGCGGACGGGAGACTTGAGCGTCGCGTCGTCGATACGCGTTTGAATCGTCGCCACGTTGGCCTGCGCAACCTCGACTTGCTGCATGACCGTCTTGAGGCCGGCCTCCTCTTCTTCCAGCGCGGCTTTTGTCACCTGCAGCGACGCGGTGCGGCGATCGAAATCCTGCTTCGAGCCGGCGTTTTGCTCGAAAAGTTTGCGAGCCCGCTCCGACTCGACCTGGGCTAGATCGACTTCGCTCTTTCGCCTGACGATGGCGGACTTATTCACCGCCGCTTTTTGTTCTGTCGTGGCCACGGTTGCCTTGGCTTCGGCTAATTGGGATTCCAGCGTGGCAGTGTCCATTCGAACCAACACCTCGCCCGGCTGCACGAGTTGACCTTCGTCCGCCAGGATCTCCTTGACGCGGAGAGGTTCCTTGGCGGAAATATCGACCAGCTTGGCTTCGATCCTCCCGTTGCCGGAGACGATTCCCGGGGGTAGCGCCGATTGCCTTGCTCGCCAAACCTGAAAACCGACGGCCGCGGCGACGGCGACGGCGACCACCAGAAGCACCAATCTCTTGGTCTTTTTCGACATCGAATCAGTCCCCAGAAGCGGCCAGGAAGGAATCTCCCAGCGCGTAGTCTACCCAGCTAACAATCGGATCAACAGTGCAGAGGCTCCTTAATTGCAACGCTGCAAGGGAAGTTTCTTTCGTCTGATCGCGATGCGGCGATTCCTCGCCCCAAGAAGCCTTCCGATTTCTGGTTTGGCAAACTTCGATGTTTGTAGGGGTCGTGGTGATAGAAACAGTCGTCGGGATAGAAACAGTCGCTTTCATTCCCGGTAACGATTGGTCCGATCAAACCCGGTACGTATGGTCATACCGAAGGTCTTGAATGTGTCGGTCGCACGGATGGGAAGAGATCGCCACCCCCCTAGGTCGTTATGAAGACCCGACGGCAAATTCCCGCTGCTCTCCTACCACCGCCGTCGTCCCCTGTTCCATGCCGCGGGAGCCGCATCGCAGGACCGAACGAAGGGAGGCGGCTGTGGTGGCGTCTCGCCTTGCTGTTGGCGATGGCATTCTCCGGGGGCTGTGCCAGTTGCGGCAATTGGCTCCATAATGGCTTCAAAGTCGGCCCCGACTATTGCAAGCCCGCGGCGCCAATTGCGGATAATTGGATCGACTTTAACGATCCCCGGGTGATTTCCGCTCCGGCCGACGATCGCGCGTGGTGGAGAGTTTTCCGCGACCCCCTCCTCGATTCGTTAGTGCAGACCACCTATCAGGGAAACCTGCCCCTCCGTTCCCAAGGGCAGCGAGTGCTGGAGTATCGTGCCCTGCGAGCCATCACTGCCGGCAACTTGTTACCGCAGTTCCAGAATGTCGATGGCTTCTATAAGCGTGCACAAATCAGTCAGAACGGCAACATCGCCGGCGTGCCGTTGCCGAACGCGGCCTTTGATCTATGGAACTTCGGCCCGGCCTTGCAATGGGAATTGGACGTGTGGGGAAGGTTCAGACGACGAATTGAACAGGCGGACGCGGACCTCGACAAACAAGTGGAACTCTACGACGACCTGCTCTCCATCGCTTTGGCCGACACGGCAAGAGCCTATATCAACATTCGCGCGGCAGAGGAGTTCGTCCGGCTGGCACACCAAAATGTCCAAATACAACAAGGAAGCTTGAAGCTTGCCGAGACTCGCTTCAAAGAAGGCGCCGTGAGCGAGTTGGACGTCACACAAGCTCAATCGACGCTCCGCGAAACGAAGGCGCTCATCCCCTCGTTCCAGCGTGACCTGCGTCAAGCGGACCTCGAGCTCTGCACGCTCATGGGAATACCGATGAACGATTTAACTCCTAGACTTGGCGATGGCTCCATACCGGTCGTGCAAACTGCGGTGGCGGTCGAGATTCCGGCAGAACTGATGCGGCGGCGACCCGATATCCGTGCCGCCGAACGCGCCGTCGCCAGCGCGAGCGCCGAAATCGGAGTTGTCGCCAGCGACCTTTACCCGCATTTTTACATCGACGGTTCGTTCGGCTGGACCGCCAACCAGTTTCCCGATCTGTTTTCGCCTCGAGCTTTTGGTGGAATTGTTGGCCCCTCTTTCCGGTGGGATATCCTCAACTACGGACGCATCCAAAACAATGTCCGTCGCTTCGAAGCACGCTTTCAAGAGGCGGCTCTCGACTACCAACAAACTGTCTTGAACGCAAATAAAGAGGTCGAAAAGGCTCTGATTGCCTTCCTGAAGGCCCAGGAACGAGCGGCGGAACTGCAAGGCGCCGTGGAGGCCACTCGGAGGTCCGTGGATCTGGCAGTGATTCAGTACCGCGAGGGCGCCGTTGATTTTGAAAGAATCTTCAACTTGCAAAACGTGCTCGTTCGGCAGCAGATCGATCAGGCCAAGGCCCGAGCCGAGATCAGCCTGGCGTTGATTGACGTCTACCGCGCTCTGCGAGGGGGCTGGCAAATCCGGCTCGAAATGCCGCCCGGAGGACCAGAAATTGTCGCCGTCGGGCCCGGTGGAGCCGATGCTGTCAACGGCGCGGAGAGATTGCCGACGCCGCCGCCAACGAAATAAGCGTGATCTTGATGCGGTTTACGACACCGACATGAACAGCGCGTGGCCAATCGATCGCAATGGCCTCTGAAGGAAAACGGCGTGACCCTCCAATGCCTATTTCGAGCAGTAATGCTCACGACACTCGTGGCCTCTTCACCATGGGCCGCGGCCACATTCGGCAACGATGTTTTGCACGGAACACCCATTCCCAACTGCATTTGCAAACGCTGCTGTGACGACTATTGCGCCAAGCCGTTGCCCTCGGTGTGTGGAACAAAGTGCTGTTGCTGCGACGACTATTGCGCGAAACCGCTCCCTTGCCCTGTTCAAGTCAAGCAGTTCTGTTGCGATGACTATTGTCGTAAGAGCCCTCCCTGTATCTTTTGCCCGCCGCAAGTCGGCCTGAAGTGCCCGCCAAAGCTGCCGTATTGCAGCCAAGAGAATTACCCTAGCCCCAGGATTTCGATCTCTCCGGACGAGCAACAGGCGCCGAGTCACGCACCATCGGTTCGCCATTAGCCACGGCCGCTCGATGAATTGTTTCCACACACGAGCTGGCGGCAGGGCGGCGTAGTTCGCAGAGACGCGGAAAATCGGCATGGCAGATGACGAGCGGCGCCTCGCTTTTCCTCCAATGGGTGGATAAAGTTGAGGTTTGCAGGGCGACCGCGTCTTTCCCAAGGCGAGCCGACGGTTACTACTCCTAGGCTGTAGCTGCGCATCGACGGCCGCATTGGCCACGAACTCCACGGGCGTTTGAATCGCAGCACGCCACCGCTTCTCTATCAAAGGCGAATCTATGGGCCACGACAAGCACAAGGCGCAACAGACTACGGATCAGGCGCCTCAGAAGCTAAAAGGCCAGGATTATGAGCACGAGCTCTTCAAGCTGCATGTCGAACTGGTGAAGCTCCAAGAGTGGGTGAAGTATAAAGGGCTGAAGGTGTGCGTTCTCTTCGAAGGGCGCGACGGGGCGGGAAAGGGGGGCACGATCAAAGCAATTACAGAACGCGTCAGCCCTCGCGTGTTTCGCGTTCTGGCTCTGCAGGCGCCGTCGGAACGCGAAAAGTCGCAGATGTACATCCAGCGATATCTGCCGCACCTTCCTGCCGCGGGCGAAGTCGTGATCTTCGACCGCAGTTGGTACAACCGCGCGGGCGTCGAGCGCGTCATGAAGTTCTGCAGCGAGGAACAGGCTAAGCGGTTTCTGGAGGTTACGCCCTACGTCGAACGAGCGATCGTGGAATCTGGCGTCGTGCTTCTGAAATATTGGCTGGAAGTTAGCCAGGAAGAGCAGACGCGCCGTCTCGAGTCGCGCATCGAAGACCGGCGCAAGATTTGGAAATTGTCTCCGATGGATTTGGAATCGTACGGCCGCTGGTACGATTATTCTCGGGCAAGGGACGAAATGTTCGCGGCGACCGACACTGCCTGGGCGCCTTGGTTCATCGTCAAGTCCGACGATAAGAAGCGCGCAAGATTGAACATTATTCATCACCTCTTGAGCAAGGTTTCATACAAAGTAGCGCCACGCGACAAGATCAAGCTCCCGAAACGTTCCAACAAGGGAGCGTATGACGACGGAGCCACGATCGTAGGACGCAATTCAGTCCCAGAGATTTACTGACGGGAGCCGGGGCTCATATCTCGTCACTGCCTCGGATTCACAGAGAATCCTGGGGCCATTTCTGACGAAGCCGAATATGCTGTCTTTTCGGAGGCAGGGCGTGGCAATCTATGTGGATCGGGGGCGGAAACAGTGGATTGTCCGCAACTCGGAGGGACACTTTGGATGACGCCGTCGCGGGAGCCTGCCTGGGCCGCCGAAAGCCTTCGGATCGGGCGACGAAGGAGACGGACCTCGAACCGGCGTCCGGGCACTGCAACTGCATTCTTGATGTTCCGTTCTAATTAACTGGCGGTGTACCAATGTCTGCCGAACAGGTCCGGCTCGAAGAAGCTCGTCGTCAACAAGCTCCTTGGAAGAAGTGGGGGCCGTACTTGAGCGAGCGGCAGTGGGGCACGGTTCGCGAGGACTACAGCCAAAGCGGCGACGCTTGGAACTACTTCACGCACGATCAGTCTCGTTCGCGCGCTTACCGCTGGGGTGAAGACGGGCTGGCCGGCATTTCCGACGATCACCAACGGCTCTGCTTTGCGCTTGCTCTTTGGAATGGAAAGGACCCGATTCTCAAAGAACGACTGTTCGGGCTAACCAACAACGAGAGCAATCACGGCGAAGACGTAAAAGAGTACTACTTCTATCTCGATAGCACGCCGACGCACTCGTACATGAAGTACCTGTACAAGTATCCGCAGGCGGCGTTCCCGTACGCAGATCTTTCGGAAACAAGCCGTGGTAGGACCCGAGAGGAGTTCGAATACGAACTAATCGATACCGGGGTATTTGACGACAATCGCTATTTCGATGTGTTCGTCGAATACGCCAAGGCCTCGGCCGAAGACATCCTGATCGCGATCACCATTCACAACCGTGGACCAGAAGCGGTTGAATTGCAGGTCTTGCCGACTCTATGGTTCCGCAATCAATGGTCGTGGCAGACCGCGGCAGAGAAGCCGACGCTCGAACAATTCAGCGTTGCCTCGGAGTCGCGCGTGATCAAAGCAATTGATCCTAAACTAGGCGCGCAATTTCTATTTTGTGACGGCGAACCGGCGCTGCTGTTCACGGAGAATGAAACCAACATGGAGCGCATCTTCGGCGTTCCAAACCACAGCCCGTACGTCAAAGATAGCATCAACAGCTTCGTCGTTCATGGCCAGGAATACGCCGTCAATCCTGAGCATCGAGGAACGAAGGCGGCGGCGCTCTATCGCTTAGTGGTGAAGCCCGGCGAATTTCAGACTGTTCGACTTCGGCTCAGCGATGTGGCGCCTGAGGGATGGAGCCGTGCAAACGGCAAGAAACCACGCTTATTTGGCGACCAATTCGATACCCTTCTGGCAGCGCGTCGACAGGAAGCCGATGAATTTTACCGGGAGATCACTCCCAGCTCACTTGACTCCGATGCCGCCAATGTGATGCGTCAAGCGCTGGCCGGAATGCTCTGGAGCAAACAATTCTACTTCTACGACGTGGACCGCTGGTTGGAAGAGCGCGGGAACGACCCGTTCAAGTCGGCCCACAAGTCCGCGCCTCGCAACGACCAGTGGCATCACATGTACAACGGCGACGTGATCTCTATGCCCGACAAATGGGAGTACCCGTGGTACGCGGCGTGGGATCTCGCCTTTCATGTGCTCCCCCTGACGCTGGTCGATCCTGATTTTGGCAAACAACAATTGAAGTTGATGCTACGCGAGCGGTACATGCACCCCAGCGGGCAGATCCCCGCTTATGAATGGAACTTCGGCGACGTCAATCCGCCCGTGCACGCCTGGGCGACGATCTTCACCTACCGCCTGGAGAAAGCGCAGCATGGCGAGGGAGACAGGGAGTGGCTGAAGTCTTGTTTTCAGAAGCTGCTTTTGAATTTCACCTGGTGGGTCAATCGCAAAGACCGCACGGGGCGAAACGTCTTTGAGGGAGGCTTCCTGGGGCTCGATAACATCGGTGTTTTTGATCGCAGCGCGCCGTTGCCCACCGGTGGTTTCTTGGAACAGGCCGACGGGACCGCGTGGATGGCGCTATTCTGCCAGAACATGCTCGAAATCGCCTCGGAGCTTGCGCTGACGGATCCCGATTACGAGGATATGGCGCTGAAGTTCTGCGAACACTTCCTCTGGATTGCCTCGGCAATGGGGCATCTGGGTCAAGAGACGGGCATGTGGGACGAGGAGGATGGATTCTATTACGACGTGCTGCGTCATCCAGACGGCCAGGCGCAACATCTCAAGGTTCGCTCAATGGTCGGACTGCTCCCACTGTGTGCCGCGACCGTCTTCGAAGGGGAGCTCCTGAAAAAAAGCCCCGAACTTTCTGAGCGCTTTCAGTGGTTCCTGGAATCGCGACCCGAGTTGCGGGCGGCGATTCACGATCCCTTTAAACTGGGAGTCGCGAACCGTCGCCTGGCGTCGATTCTCGACGAAACACGGCTCCGTCGCGTGTTGGCCAAAATGCTTGATGAACAGGAATTCCTTAGCCCCTATGGCATCCGCTCGCTGTCGCGATTCCATGCCAACCACCCTTACGTGATCCGAGCCGGTGGCCAAGAGTACCGTGTCCCGTATCTACCGGCGGAGTCCGATACGGGAATGTTTGGCGGCAATTCGAATTGGCGCGGCCCCATCTGGATGCCAGTCAACGCGCTAATCGTCCGCGCCTTGTTGCAGTACTACAGCTACTACGGCGACGACTTTAAGGTCGAATGCCCCACAGGATCCGGGCGGCAGATGAACTTGTTCCAAGTCGCCGAGGAAATCGCCAGGCGCCTGGCGAACCTGTTCCTGAAAGACCACAACGGACGACGAGCCGTTTTTGGAGCAACCGGCAAATTCCAAGACGATCCGCACTGGCGCAACTGCCTCCTTTTCTACGAATACTTCCATGGCGATAATGGCGCCGGCCTTGGAGCCAGCCATCAGACTGGTTGGACGGGCGTCATCGCACGTTTGATGCACATCTTCGCGTCCATCAAGCCTGAGCAATTCCTGGCGGGCGGTAAGAAAGCACTATTTGAAATTCAAAGTCCAACTGCGCGCTTCCCTGTCGGTCCGTGAGCGTGCTAGGCTGCCGCCCAAGAGGGCCAGATCGCCATATTTGCCCCCGCTATGGACGGCCCTAATCGCGGCAGTGACTGGTTTGTGCGGAGCTGTCGCTTTATCTCATGCGCCTAGCCCCACTACGCGGCTTGCGCCGCCAGCAACACAACCCGGGTCAACCAGTTGACCTAATTGGCTTTTCCAAGATGCTCGGTCGAGACGGTCGTCTTAAAAATCCTTACCGCCGACTGGCCACCTTCTCGTACTCCTTCGTCCATTCCAAATAATGCGCCGCGATCCGCGCAACGGCCTGCTCGCGCGTCACGCTGCCGTTTCGCATTCCCACAATCTCGGCCAAAAAGCTCGAACGGCCGACGGCGAAGCCGATGAAGCCGGGGACCGCCGCCGCGATATGCAGCCATTCCAACACCTTCGCTTCGTTCTCGCCGCGCCCCAGCACGATGCAGCCTACTTTATCTCGTCCGCCGCGCCGCACCGCCGCCACCACGCGGCGGCAATCGTCCGGGCTATCGAGACCTTCGATCTTCCAAACGTCAGCCTCGACGCCGGCGTCCTGGAATTCCTCGATCGCCTGCACCACCAGCTTCGGCCGCAGTTCGCGATCGAACCGTCCCTTGTCGCCCCCGACCGTTTTCAGTTGCGCGTCCTCGGGCGGAATCAGCAACTCGAACATCAGCCGCGAGGGACTTGTCGCCAGGTAGTCCGAGAGTTGCTTGAGCCGCGCCGTTTGGCGGCGCTTCATGTCGGCGTCCCCCTCCGGATTGCCGCGGACCAGCGTCTTGGCGAAGTTGGGCGAAAAGGCCTCGATATGGCGGGCAAAGTCGTCGCCATATTCGAAGTCGAATTCGTGCTGGCCGCTCTTCTCGGTCGACATGGCGAAGATCGTCCCGCGAGATTTGGCGTCGCGCAGGATCGAGGCTCCGAATTCCTCGTCGACCAAAATGCCGGCTCGATCGCGCGGCACGCCTTGCTCGACCGCGCGCAAAAAGCCTTCGTAGATCACCTGCTTGCTGGCGGCGATGTCGGCGGTTTGCTCGGCCGTGAGGGGCTCGTGGTAGCCGAAGACCTCAGAACCATACGAGTGGCGATGGTCGAACGGCAAAATATAGAGAGGCTGATCGTATCCGCGTGGCATCGGATATCTCCTGCGAGAGAGGATTTGTTTTCAGGCCGTGTCGGCGAGCGCCCGGCTAGGCGCGGTTGGCCGCGGAGATTAATCGATCCGCGTCCTGGTATTGTAACAAGTCGGCGATTCGCTCGATCGAGACGTCGGCCGGCGGGTATTGGGAGATTTGCTTGGCGTCGAGCGCGTAGTGCCCTTGCCGGACGAAGACGGTCGTCACTCGGTCCTGCCAGATCTTTTTGACCGCCGCTAAAATGCGGAGCTTGTCGTCGACCAGCACATAGTGCTTCGCGGGATACTCGCGGGCGACGTTGTCCAGCTCTTGTTCTTTGTGGATATAGATCAACACGCGCCCACCGACGGCGTCCCAGATGCCGGAGCGCATCACCTTGCGCGGCTGAAACACGACGTCGCCGTCGGACAAGATGACCGTCTGTCCGAACCGGCCGCAATGCGCGAGCACGTCGAGCGCGCCGGGATAGAGCCGATCGGCGAACGGATAATCAATCAAGAACGACGACATCTGCAAGAGCCGCGGGTCTTGCATTTTCTGCAAACGATAGCGCTGCAGCGCCCCCAGGTAGTCGGCATAGCCCAACTCGGTGCGCAATTCTTCGAACAGCTCGATGTACCTCCGCCGCGCCTCGGCGCCGAACTCGTGTTCCAGGTGCTCGAACAGATCCTGCTGCACTCGATCGTTGTCGAGGAGCGTATTATCGATATCGAACAGCAACACCAGGTCTTGTGGACTGGTCATTGGTTGGCGCCTTGTGCGTTTTCGGATCGAAAGCTCGATGGCGGACGGCTCGTCGCGTTGGTTATACCCCGGAGGCGCGATTGCGGGTTATAGGAAAAATCTACAGCCTGACAGGCTCGCTGCACTGGCGGTAATGGCGCGGATTGCTTTTCCGTGCGCCGCAATGTGAGGTAGGATAGTACATGGATCGATTCGCGGCAGCCGCATTGCGCGACGATTTGCCGCGGACCCACAAATTTGCGAGAGGAGCATGGAAATGACGGTTCCGTCGATGAAATCCCCCTGGCTGCGCGTTTCGGCCGGGCGCGAATCGGCTCGTGGCTGGCTGATCATGACGATTGCAGTGCTGGGTCTAGGCTGCCTGCCTCTGTCGGCTCAGGGACAAACTCCCTGGGATTTGACTCCCTCGGTCGACCAACCGGTCGAAGGGCGGCTGTACAACCTGACGAATGAGCCATTCGAGTACCGGCTACACCGCTCGAATGGCGTCGTCTGGACCTCGCCCTACACAATTCCTGCCGGCGGCCATCGGGTGATTGCCGCGCCGACCACGGGGAAGAGCGACATCCTGGGAGTGCGCGGCGACGGCAAAGGCTACGTGATCATTCAATATTCGAGCTTCGGCGGCAAAGTCACGGTGCGGTTGCCGGCCCGCGATCCGTCGAACAATAAACTCGAGCCGAACTGGTTTTGCGTCAAAGACATCAATGGCTTCCGGCGGTTGATTCAGGCAGCCAACGAGGAGACAGCCAAAAAAGTGCAGGCCGACCTGCTCGACCCGACCAAGTCGAAACCGCTCACGGCGGTCGAGATCAAGGACCTGAAGAAGTCGCTAAGAGCGAATTGGGTGCTGTCGGACGAAGGAAATCCGGAACTGACCTTCCGCAGGTAGCCGCCCGACGATAGATCGAACGTGATGATTGCATGCTCGGCGCGGCGTCTTGAACCGCCGCGCCGAGCATGTTTTTTTGCCGAGCGCCTGCAATTGGCGCCGGCTCGCTCAGAACATCCCATAACCGCCGAAAAACATCATCGACGGGCGTTCTCGGGCCGGAAAATAATCGCGGGCCGGAGCGATTCCGCCTGCTTCTCCAGGGGCCGCGGCTCCTGTGCTGGCCGCCGGCCGCTGCGAACGACGCTGCCGCTCTTCGGATTGGGCCTGCCGCGTGGTCGTCTGGTTCATTTGCACGCTCCGCTGACGCGCGTCGTCGAAGGCCAGTTGACGCTGCTGCGCGGCGCCGCGGCGATGCGAGTGGACCAACAGCTTTTGTTCGATCTGCGCGGCGCTGGTCGTGAGCAGGTCGGGCAAGTCCTGACGGAGCCGCCTGGCGTACGCGTCGGACGCAACCCGTAGTTTCTGGTCGAAGTAGACTTGCGCCTCCTGGGCCATTGGGCTGTCGAGCACGTCAAGCCGGGCTTCCATGTCGGTCAAAAACCGCTGCAACTGCGCGGCGGTCATCCGCGAGACCCCGCGATTCATCCGCGTCTTGGTTTCCTCGACCTGGTCCTTGCTGTAAAGTCGCTGCCCAGTCAGCCACTGGCCGAAGTCGAATTCCATGTCTTGCCAGCGATCACTATGCAGAATCTGCTGCCGGGCTTGCTCTTCGGTTGTCTCATCGGCTGCCGCGGCGGCCGGTGGTGCGCTTTGTTGAGCGGCGACCGGTCTGGCAAAAAGCAAACCGATCGACAAGCAGACAATCGCCGGAAGAATCGAGATTCGGCCAAAACAACAACGCTGCGCCGCGGGGCTTATTTGAAGCGAAAGAGTCATCATCGAATTCCAGGTTAGTGATACGCGCCGAGTGGGATCAGGCAAGAAAGCCGCGTGCTATTGGGCCGTTTTGGCTTTGCGTTTGAAATCGAGTCGGATGTCGGCGACAGGCTCGCCGTCGACCTGATCCTCGACGATCTCGCAAATTACATGATTTGTGTCGACACGCGAGAGAATGTTCGTAAACGAGGTTTGCCGCCCGTCAGGCAAGACCCCGCGCACCGAAACGACCCAGGCGTCACCGTCTTTTTGCCAGACGCCGTCTTCGAATCCTCCGCGCGAGTCGAAAACGAACGAGCGGATCTCTTTTTGAACAGGGTCCCAGCCAATCCATTGGATGGTCGAGTCAACGTCGCCCGCGGCGCCGTGCATCACGATCTTACGAAGCATGTAATTCTTGTCCGGTCCCCACAGGCAGGATGCGTCCGCGGTAATTCCGTTTCCTTCGCCTTGCCAGTCGCCGACCAGCCATGCGAGCCCATGTAGATGATCTGCGGGCGTGGCGTCGACGACGGCGGACTCGCGAACCCCATCCAGCAGCCAACGACCGTCGCGCTTCAGCCAGACCGCCGTGTAGCGACCGATGATCGGTTCGCCGTCGGCGTCGGTCGAACGCTGGAAAGTACCATCTTCGAGCGCGACGCCCGGCATGATGATCCGTATCGTATGTCCAGGATCTATCATTGTGCGGCGTCCGACGGGCTGTCCTTCCCGCTGTTTCGCTCGCGCCTGTTTAAGCTTTTCCTTGATCGGGAAGACGTGTCCCGCCTGGTCGATGTAGTCGGCGTCTGAGGTCCAGAATTTGGAAACGGCTTCCACATCCCCCTTGGCGATCGCTTCGCGATAGGCCGTGGCCGCGGCCTCGATCGCCGCGACTTCGCTTGACGTTGCGCTCTCCGCGCGAGCGGGGAGCGCGGGCGCAGTGCGGTCCGTGGCGGAAGCGCGCCCCGCGCGCCGACGCGGCTCGGCGTCGGGAACGTCGCGGCGGAACGGAGCGCTGGCGTCCGACGCCGCGGAAATTCCCTTGGGTTCAGGCAATTGCGCGGGATGGTCGGCGCCGTCGAAGGCGATCAGCGCGGCGACTGCTCGATCGTTGCTTGAGAGGCAGGCGTCTGTCGCCGACGGATTGTTCCTATCTGCCGCAAGGGCGGCTGCGGTCATACCACCAACCAGCAGCGCGCCAGCAATCCAGCGACGCCAATGCGCCGGGCGCCGAGCGCTGCTTGTGGGAGGACTCTTGATAGGCATATCGAAACTCCTGAGGATTGAGGTCGATGCAGAGCGGGCGCCTGCTATTTTTTTTTGCTTGGGGTGGTGAAAAAGTTTACGTCAAGAACCAGGGAAACATTCTTGTTTTTGTGGGAGGAGAGGGTCTGCCGCCACGGCGAAAGGCCGCAACATACGCGACTTGAAAACGCGATTTCGAGCAACTGACGACACCGGTCTATCGCCAGTCCACAGTGGGCCAGATGATGGCGCGTCCGTCGCGACCGCTCGTCAAAAGCGACTTGCCATCCGGCGAGAAGGTGACCGATGAGATTTCTTTCGAGTGCTGCTTGAGGTGCAAGATTTCTTTGCCCGTAATCGCGTCCCAAAGTTTGATGGCGCTATCTTCGCTGCCAGTGGCGACACGCGTGCCATCCGGCGTAAAGGCCACCCCCATCACGCTGGCGGTGTGCCCAGTGAGAACGTGCAATTGCTCGCCGGTTTCGGCGTCCCAGATGCGGGCCGTCTTGTCGTCACTTGCCGTCAGGACGCGCTTGCTGTCTTGCGAAAACACGGCGGAGCGCACTTCCCAGTCATGTCCGACCAGGGTCTTGAGGCACGCGCCGGTCTCGGCGTCCCAGATCTTGGCGGTCTTATCTGCGGAGGCAGTGACAATCCGTCGGCCGTCGGCCGAAAAGCGAGCCGATCGCACGGAGTCGGTGTGTCCGTCTTTGGCGCCGTCGGCGGGAAGCGACGTCAGCAATTCGCCGGTAGTCGAGTTCCAGATTTTCGCCGTCGCGTCGTCGCTGCCGGTCAGAAGCTTCGCGCCATCCGGCGAGAAGACCACCGAGTGGACAAACTCTCCCTTCGACGCCGTGAACTTCATTTCGACTTTGGCCGTTTCGGTGTTCCACAGTTTGACTGTGCCGTCCCAACTGCCGGTCGCCACGCGCTTGCCGTCGGGCGAAAAACCGGCCGACTCGACGGCGCCATGCGGACTGAAAGACTTTACTTCCTGACCGTTCGAGATCTGCCACAGTTTGGCGTCGTTGCCGCCGGCGGTGAGGATCTGCTTTCCATCCGGCGAGATCGCGGCGGTCCAAACGGTTCCCTGGCTAACATTGAGGAACGTGTCTTGCGACTCGTTCGTGACTGGGTTGGCCATCTGGGCGCCCGTGGTCAGATCCCACAGGCGGACCTTGTTGTCCGAGCAAGCGCAGAGCGCGTGCGTGCCGTTGGGAGCGATCATGATCGTTTGAATCGAGAAGGCAGCGAGCGGGATCTCGCGAATGACTTGCGGAGGATCGACCTTCCAAACCCGGATTCGGTCGTCGTCGCAGGCGGTCACGCAATAGGCGCCGCTGATGCTGACAGCCAGCGCGCTCACGCCTTTCGGGTGGCGCAGCGTCTGGGTCTTCAATTCTTTGCCCGTGGCGACGTCCCATTGCCCTACCACGTGATCGTGGCTGGCGGTTAGAAGCTTTTTACCGCCTGGTAAGAAAGCCGCGGCGGTGATTTTCTGATTGTGCCCTTCCAGTGCATACAACAGGCTGCCTTTCGCCGCGTCCCAGAGCTTGCCGTGTCCTTTTACGTCTCCGGTGTAAAGTAACTTGCCGTCGGGCGAAATGGCGAAGGCGGTGACGTCGGTTCGATGACCTTTCAGCTCCGCCAACCGCTGGCCGGAGACGGCGTCCCAATATTGGGCCGTGTGTTCGGCGCCACCGGTGAGGAGATGTTTTCCATCGACCGAGAGCGCAAATAGGCCATTCCGTCCGGTCTGGTCGAACGCGACCTCTTCTCCGCCGGTTTCGGCGTTCCAGATGCGGACGGTGGCGTCGCCTGCGCCGGTGACTATCTTTTTTCCGTCCGTAGAGAAAGCGGCCGATGTGACCAGGAACAGATGCCCTTCGTCCAAACGCTTCAATTCGCGTCCGCTCGCCGCGCTCCAAATTCTCGCCGTGCGATCGCGACTGGCCGTGACTACCTGATTGCCATCTGGCGAGAAGTTCGCCGCCAACACCACGTCTTCGTGGCCGACGAGCGTGCGCACTTCTTCATATTCGTCAATATTCCAGATCTTGGCCTGGTGATCGAATCCGGCGGAGAGGACCAACTTGCCATCGGCCGCAAAATCGCAAGAACGGACCCAGCCGGCGTGGCCGCGCAGCGTGCCGATGCACTGGACGTTATCGATCTGCCACAGCTTGACGGTGTTGTCGTGGCTACCGCTGAGGAGCAGGGTCCCGTCGGGCGAGAACCGAACGCAGCGCACCGTGCTGGAGTGCCCGACAAACGGCGTGTAATCCGACTGCTGCTCGGACTTTTCATCGGCGGTTTCGTTAATCCGAGCGCTGAGCGTGAACTTGCGCAGTTGGTCCGGGCGCCACAGAAGAATCCGCTTGTCGTCGCCGCAAGTGGCCA
Source organism: Pirellulales bacterium (assembly GCA_036493275.1). Taxonomy (GTDB): domain Bacteria; phylum Planctomycetota; class Planctomycetia; order Pirellulales; family JACPPG01; genus JACPPG01. Next base: position 1,510 of record DASXPZ010000623.1, on the reverse strand, counting down.
CATAATTTCCGTCAGGCGAAAACGCCGCGGAGTAGATCGGGCCGACGTGGCCCATGAAGGGCGCCGAGGGCGCGGCCGTCTCGACCGACCACACGATCGCCGTTCCATCCTGGCTGGCGGTGACAATCTGCGATTCATCTGGAGAAAAAACCGCGGCCCAGACCCACCAACTGTGAGCGCGGAACTCGCGGATCTGCTCGCCGGTTTCGATATTCCAGAGGCGCGCGGTCTTGTCGTAAGAGCCGGTCAGCAGGCGGCGGCCGTCGCGCGAGAACGCGACGCTGGCAACTTGTTCTGTGTGACCTCCAAAAGCTTTCAAGAGAGCGCCGCTTTCGGCGTCCCAAATCTTCGCCTCGGCTTCCTCCTGATCCCCTCCGGTGGCGATCATTCGGCCGTCGGACGAATAAGCGACCGCATGCACCACTTCGCCATGCTCAAGCGTCAACAGTTGCTTGGCGGTCGCCAGATCCCAAATCCGCGCCTTACCGTCGCGACTGCCGGTCAACACGCGTTTACCGTCAGGCGAGAAGCACGTGGCGTTGATTGGGCCCTTTTCCTCCAAAGTCTGTGAGCTCTGACGGCAGAGCCGCATTAGGCGACCCCACTCCCAATTGCGCAACTCCGGCTTGCAATCGTCGAGCAATTCCGCGGCGTAACCGAAGGCGTTTTCGTCGATTTTGGCCGCCACCAGGCCGATCTGCGCAATGTAGGCTTCGTACTCTTTTTGAGCGCGGAGGGCCGCCTCGGCCTCTTTGGCCTTCACGGCGACCTTTTCCGATTCGACGGCCTGCTCTTCCGAGGCGACCGCTTCCTTGCGTGCTTCTTCCGCTTTCTTCCGCTCCGCTTCGGCGATATTGGCCTGTTCGACGGCCTTGAGTTCTTCTTGCGTGGCGCGCGTCGCTTCTTGTTGGGCTTTGACCTTATTCACCTCGGCGATGTCGCGCTGCGTCGTCGCTTCTGCTTCGGCGAGTAGCGCGTTGTTTCGCTGATGGCGAACGGCGAAGAAGGCCACGGTGGAAATCAAGACCACCGCCGCGACCAGCGCACGGGCGACGTTGACGAAGAATCTTAGCCGCTGCTGGCGGGCGTTGCGCTCGCGCTTCGCCACTTCGACCTGCTCGCGCAAAACAGCGAACGAAGGCTCTTCGGCGTCGAGCATCGAATCAGCAAGATCGAGATCGCCTTTGGTCATGGCGCAGGAGGCGTACGCCAATCGGGCGACCGTCAACTTTTCGCGGGCCCGCTCGTTGTCGGCCCACAGCTCCAGCGCCTCTTGCAGACCAAATACGCTGCGGGCAAAGTCCTGATAGTCGCGAGACTTCTCGGCCTCGACCAAATCTTCCTCAGCCCGCGCGGCCAGCAGAATGCTTTGCGCGTGCGAATGGTATAGCCGAATCGCCGCCTGAAAATCTTGCACGCTCTCGTAGCGATTCTGGATCTCCGTGGCCATCGCCTTGCGGGCGATGTCCATCAACTCGCCCGATTTCTCGGTCGGCTCGATGTCATTGCG
>DASXPZ010000622.1:0-3271 GCA_036493275.1 Pirellulales bacterium | reverse complement strand
GCTCCGGTTCATCACTCTCTGATGTATATTCCACGACAGCAACGCACGATCGCACAGTCCGCGCAAGTCGAAGGCTTTGGCTATTGGAGCGGGCGCGACGTGCGCGTTGAATTCCTCCCCGGCGCGCCCAATACCGGCGTGGTTTTCGTCCGAGATGATCTGGCCAAACCGGCCCGGATTCCGGCCACCGTAGCGGCTCGCGTCGAATCGCCGCGCCGCACGACGCTTCGCGCCGGCAGCGCCAGTGTGGAAATGGTCGAACACATCATGGCGGCGCTGGCCGGCCTGAGAATCGACAACTGCGAAGTCCACGTCAACGCTCCGGAAATGCCGGGCTGCGATGGATCGAGCCTGCCGTTTGTCGAAGCGCTGAGCGCGGCGGGCACGGTCACGCAAAACGCGGTGCGGCCGGCGCTGGTCGTCCGCGAAGTCACGCGATTGGGCGACATCGACAGTTGGGTCGAAGCCCGTCCCTCGACCTCGACCGGCATGAGCGTCAAGTTTCGCGTCGATTACGGTTCGGGCAACGCCATCGGTCGGCAGACGCTGACCCTGCCGATCACGCCTGATTCGTTCCGGCGAGAATTGGCGCCGAGCCGTACGTTCATGCTCAAGAGTGAGGCGGACTGGCTGATTGCGCAGGGACTGGGAGTCCGCGCGTCAGCCAAGGATCTGCTCGTCTTCGATCAAAACGGGCCGATCGACAATGAATTGCGATTTCGCGATGAGTGTGTGCGACACAAGATGCTCGACCTGGTGGGTGACCTGGCCCTGGCCGGTTGCGACCTGATCGGACACTTCGTGGCGCATCGCAGCGGTCATCGGTTGAACGCGGAATTGGTCCGCGTGTTATTGCTGGAGGGGGACATGTTGACCGAACAGAGGCGATCGGCGTAACGCGTCAAAGAAACTCGATCTCACCCGAACCTTGTCGCTTTGCCGACGAGTAGGGCGTCTGGAGTGGACCTGTCATGGCTACCTATGTTGCCGAACATGCGGTGATCGACTCCCGCGCCGAAATCGACCACGACGTCGAAATTGGCCCCTTCTGCGTGATTGGGCCGCACGTCCGCATCGGGAAGGGGACCCGGCTCGAAAATGGCGTGACCATTATGGGCCATGTCACGATCGGCCACGACAATCATATTTATCCAGGCGTCGTCATCGGCGGCGAGCCGCAGGATATCAGCTATCGCGGCAGCGACACGCAAGTCGTGATCGGCGATTCGAACTGCATTCGCGAAGGCGTCACGATCAACCGCGCTACCGAAAAAGAAGACGGCGTCACGGCGATTGGCGATCGTAATTTCCTCATGGCCTGCTGCCACGTCGCCCATGATTGCAAATTAGGCAACGACATCATCATCGCCAACGGCACGCTGCTCGGCGGACACGTCCACATTCACGATCACGTCTCGATCTCGGGCGCCGTGGGGGTGCATCACTATGCGACCGTTGGAGCCTACAGCTTTGTCTCCGGCATGAGCCGCGTGCTGCACGACGTGCCTCCCTACATGCTGGTCGACGGGCATCCGACTCGGCCCCGCTGCATCAATGTGGTGGCGCTAAAGCGCAAGAGCTTTTCGCACGAAGCGATCGACAGCCTGGCCGAAGCGCATCGGTTGTTGTTCCGCGCGAAGGTCGGCCTGGCGCACGCCCGCGATATTCTTCGCGACGAACACGCTACGCCTGAAGTCATCGAATTGCTGGCTTTTCTCGAGCGTCAACAAGAGGGGAAGCATGGCCGCGCTCGCGAGCGCAGGAGACCCGCTTGAATCCGGTGAAAGTGGCGGTTGTCGGCGTGGGACATTTGGGGCGCATTCACACCCGAATTCTGCGTGGTCTCGGCCAGTTTTCACTGGTCGGAGTCGTTGACCCGCTGCCGGATAACCTGGCCCGCGCGCAGGCGGAATATCAGGCGCCCGGTTTTCAGAACGCGCGCGAGTTGATCGGCAAGATCGACGCCGCTGTGATCGCCACCCCTACCCGCTTTCACCGCGACGTGGCTCTGGAACTATTGGCGGCTGGCGTCCACCTGCTGGTCGAAAAGCCGCTCACCTCGACCGCCGCCGAAGCCGAAGAACTGGTCGCCGCGGCCCGCGCGGCCGGCGTCGTGCTGCAAGTTGGGCATGTCGAGCGATTCAATCCGGCGATGGTCGCCGCCCGGCCTCACTTGGGCGCCCCCAAATACATCGAAGCGGTTCGCCGCTCCGGCTTTTCGTTCCGCTCGACCGATATCGGCGTTGTCTTGGACCTGATGGTTCACGACATCGACCTCGTGTTGTCGCTCGTCCGCTCTCCGGTTCGAGAAGTCGAGGCACTCGGCCTCGCGCTGTTCGGCCAGCACGAAGACGTGGCGAACGCCCGACTGGTCTTCGAGAACGGCTGCGTGGCGGTGCTGAGCGCGTCGCGCGCCAGTCGTGCGCCGGCCCGCACGATGCAAATCTGGTCTTCGCGGGCGCTAGCCAATCTCGACTTCAATACGCGCACAGCCGCCGTGATGCGCCCCAGCGAAGCGCTTTCGCGCCGCGCGATCGATATCGAAAAGTTGTCCAGCGCTGAGCGCGAACAACTGAAGGATCGCCTGCTGGCGGATCACCTGCCGATCGAAGAGTTAGCGACTCATCCGCGCGATGGTATCACGGCCGAGCTCGAAGATTTCGCCGAGAGCATTCAAACCGGCCGTGCGCCGCAAGTCACCGGCGAAGCCGGACGCGACGCGGTCGATTTGGCAGAACGAATCCTGGCAAAAATCGGCCGTCACGCCTGGGACGGAGTCGCCGCCGGCCCTGTCGGCCCGCACGGGCTGCCCCCATCGCAAATCATCCCCGGCCCGCATTGGCGCCGTCAACCATCCGGCGCCCCCATCGAACGCCGCGAAGCAGGCTGAGATAAACTCCGACAGGCTCTCGCGATGGTGGTACTGCGATGCGACAGTCGATAAAGTTTTGTCGCTTTCAATTCACTCTTAGGTCGATGTTCGTTCTAACGACGATCATCGCTGTCTTTCTGGCCTATACGTTCATTGGATTCGCGAACGACATCGCGTCGTCATCGGCCAGAGTGTCGGCTCGCACGTTTACTTAGGTGATCAGAAGGGCCTGACGACCCAGCTTTTTGCACTCGAACGTCTAAATAGGATTGCGCGATCTTGGGAGGAGTAGATAAAAAGAGGAACTCCAGACACTTACGTTGTGCTGTCATCACACGTGTGCAAGGAGTTCCTCATGAAAGTTCAGCAAAAGGTGGTGCAAGTTTGGCAGCGACTTTC
>DASXPZ010000621.1:0-6986 GCA_036493275.1 Pirellulales bacterium | reverse complement strand
CGATCCTCGACGAAATCTACGGCCACCTTGAGGAATATAACATGCGCGAGTTTTACTGGACGATTCGCTCGATGCACGGCCCCGAGATACTCAAGTTGCGCAAAAAGATACGCGACGAGATCGGCATTGAGCAATTGCGTTGACACGTTTGCGTTTTGTTAGGACAAAACACCGCTCATTTCTTCAACATGAGGAAGCCGCCATGCCCCGCCGAGGTTTTCTTTTGTTCGTGGCCGTATTCATTCTCGCCGGCGCTCCGTCGATTTGCCACGCCCAATCGGAGGCCGATTCCGGCAATATCTCAGGCACAGGCGCCGTATTGATCAAGCGTTCGCCTGAGCTGTTGCGCTTGCACCTGCAAGTTTCCGGTCAAGGGAAGGACGCGAAGGACGCGCTTGGCAAGCTGAAGAGCCGCAAAGAGGCAGTCGTCGCCAAGCTGGTAGAACTCGGCGCGAGCAAGGATTCGGTCAAGACAGAGGACGCCCACGTCTCGGTCGAGGATAACGCGCGCCGCCGTCAGATGGAGTCGATGGTTCGCGATCGGATGCGCCAGCAAGGGCGCCGCGGCGCCAAGAAGGAAGAAGCCAAACCGGTAACGCTGACGATGGCGCTGAAGGCCGAATGGCCCCTCAAGGGACAGAACTCCGACGAAACGCTCGTCGAATCCCACAAAGTACAGGAAGCGGTCCGCGGCGAATTGGCCAAGCTGGCTGAGAGTAAGGAGTTGTCGCCCGAGGAGGAAGAACTGGCCGAAGAGATGCAGCAGATGAACAGTTTCAACGATGGCGAACCAAAGCCTGGCGATCCCACGTTTCTGTTCGTTGCCCGCATCTCGGACGAAGAACGCGCCAAGGCCCTGGCGGCGGCGTTTGAAAAAGCGAAGACGCAAGCGATGCAACTGAGCAAGGCCGCCAACGTCAAACTGGGTCCGCTCGAAAGCCTGCGTAGCAACGAAGCCATGAATGAGGGTTTCGCCGGCTACCCCGGTTACGGCAACGATCGCTACATGTATCAAATGATGATGCAGCAAGCGCAACAGCGCCCGGACGACGGCCCGCTCGAAGCCATTGGCGACGAGCCAGGCAAAGTCGCCGTGTCGATCACGGTCATGGCGTCGTTCAAGTTGAAAGAGTAATCAACCGAATTCACGGGGCGGATTTCCAGAGACTTGGATTCGCTCTCGGATCTCGAGCACTGGTTAGCGCTGGCCAACTATTGCCGTGAATGACTGCCAGTCCGGAAGTTGCGATCGAGCCGATTGGCCGAGATTGGCAAGCTATGTCGCGAATCCGTGATGGCCATGCGCGAGCATTGCCGTCCAGCGACAACTCCAGTCGCAATGCTTACCCACGACCAGGAGCATTTCCGCGCCCCGAACGATTGGCCGCCGCTCGGCCCTGTTTCTTGCGTTCGCGTTCCGCCACTTTATCGCGGGCTTCGAGCTGACCGATCAATAGCGGAACCATCGCGGCCGCCGCCAGAGTGGTGCGCTGGCCGCGGTTGCGGTCGTTCGAGCGGCTGTCCGTTAGCTCATCGCGGGTCTCGCTCGAACTGTGCGCGGGTTGGGCGGCCGATTGCGCGGCAGCCTGTTGCGCCGTGGCTTTAGGTTCGGCCTGCGCCTTGGCAGCCTGCAACTTTGCGGCTTCCAGTTTCAACGCCTGCGCTTTTCGCAATTGCGCTTTGAAGGATTGGCCGGTCGGCCAGGCCCCGTCTTGCGGCGCGACGTTGAACTTCGACTGGTCGTCCTGTTGGTCAAGTTGACGCCGTTGATTGCGTTGGCGCTGTTGATCGAGCTGGGCCCCGCGGCGAACGGAAGTGCGCGGCGGAGGCTGATCGTTCTTGTCGCCAGTAACATCGAGCGGCTGGACGTGGTTTCCATTGGACGCTTCGCCGTCCGGCTGTTGCGCCTCGCCAGCGCCGGCGCCTGAGCCTGCGTCGCCGGCCGCCGCCAGCTCTTTTGCCATCTGGTCATCATTGTGCGACAGGCCGTTATCGAACGGGCTGAGCAAGTCGATGATCCCGGCGGGGAGCCGTCCCCCAATATCGTTGAACCCCACGACCGCTCGATCGACCGCCACCATCGCCAGTTGCTGCAAAACTGCAGGGCCGGTCGGAATGGTCGGCAGAGAGCCCGTGGAGTTGGTGGAGAAAGTCGTCGAACCGATCAGAGCGGCCACGAGCCCCGGGTTCCCACCTAGATCGTCCAGGATGCTATCGTCGACGCCGCCAGGCGCGCCATCATCAGGTGGAGTCGACTTCGGAGGCGTGGCAACCGGTGGAGTGACTACAGGCGGAGTGACTACCGGCGGCGGGACGTCGCCAACAACGATCTGAACTTGCGTGGCCGCGCTAAAGGCGTTCGTACTGATATCCGTGACCCGAACGGTGATTGTCGTGGTTCCCAGCGCGTAATTCGCCGGAACTTGCCAGTTAAACGCGCCGGTGGTCGGGTCGATAGTGGCCCCGTCAGGAGCGCCCGGATCAAGGCTGTAGGTGATTCCCGCAAACGGCAGGTCGGTGTCCGCGCCATTGGCTACGAAGTTGACCGTCTGGCCGCGGATGACGTTGATCGCGCTGATCGGATCGATCACTGGCGGAGAATCGACTTTATTCACCGTGACCTGAAACGGTTGAGTTACGCTGAGGCCGCCCGTGTCCGTGACCTGGACGGTGAAGTTGTAAATCACTCCGCCTTGGGCTTCGGTCGGCTGCCAGGTGAACAGACCGGCCGAATTGACCGTGGCGCCGGCGGGAACGTTTCCAATCAATTGGTAAGTCAACGCGTCCTGGTCCGTAGCGGGGATCTGGAACGAGAGGAGCGTCCGTTCGTCGACTATCTGAGTCGAGATGGCGTCTATAATCGGAGGCGCATTGACGATCACGTTCATCACCTGCGAGGCGGAGAGACCGCCCGGATCGATGACGGTGACGGTGATCGGATACGCGCCGGGCGCCGTGTCAGGGGCCGTTTGCCAGGTGATCAAGCCGGTCGTTGGATCGATCGTAGCTCCGGCCGGAGCGCTATCGGCGAGCGAATACATCAATGAATCGAGATCGGTCGCAACGGGCGTAAAGCTCAATTGCGATCCCTGATTGACGTGCTGGTCTGGAATGGGCGGGAACGACGGCGGGGCGTTCACCGCGATCGAAATCGTCTGCTGAGCGGTGTTGCCGAAAATGTCGGTGGCGACAAGGGTCGTCGTCTGAACGCCAGCCTGACCGGAAGAAGGGTCCCAAGTCAGCGGGGTCGTAAGCGTCGGCGCGACCATCCCAGCTACAGGGTTCAACAAGTTCAACGTGGCGGTGTCGGAACTCGTAGTCACGCTGTACGTGTAGGTCGTGCCAGCGATCGCGACGTCCGGCGGAGTCGACGTAATCACCGGAGGCGTGGTTTTAACGACCACTTCGCGCGCTGGTGAAGTCGTGCTGGTCTTCCCCAACAAGGTTTGCGTCGCGGTGATCGAATGGCTTCCGTCCGCAAACGTAACGGAAGGCGTGATCGTTACCGATACGCCTTGCGCGACAGCGGAGCCGATCACGTTTTGGCCGTCATAAAGAGTGACCGTTGCCCCGGTCTGCACTCCATTGACCACGAATTGCAACGAATTCAAGTTGGTGTTGCCGTCGTCATTGAGCAGGCCCGTGTCGAAGGCGCTCGGCAAAACCGGCGCGTCGGGCGTCGCCAGAACGACCGCTAGCCCGAAGTTCTCACCGGTCATCGTTCCGTTTGGCGCCAGTGTGAAGCGCTGCGCGCCAAAGGCCGGAGCCGCGGCGTCGGGAGAAGTTTGCGCCCAACCATTCTGCGGCGCGACGCGCAGGACATAGGCGCCAGGCAGGGCGTTGAACGAGTAATTACCGTTCGTGTCGGTAACGGTCGACCGATCGCCGTTGTCGAGTTGGCCGTCGTCGTTGGCGTCGATGTAGACAGTAAAACCCGCCTCGCCGACGTCCGGTCCGTCGAGCTGGCCGTCGCCAGCTTCGTCGACGAAGACTGTTCCGCTGAACGTTCCGCTGATCTTGTTGACCGTGACCGCGAAGGGTTGATCGACGCTGAGGCCACCGGTGTCGGTGACCCGAACGGTGAAGTTATATAGCGCCCCCACCTGGGCTGCGGTCGGTTGCCAGGTGAATACACCGGTTGAGCTTACCGAGACGCCCGCCGGCGGGTTCCCAATCAACTGGTAAGTGAGCGCGTCCTGATCCATAGCGGGGATCTGGAACGAAAGCGTCCCTCCTTCGTCGACCTGCTGCGGAGCAATCGCGCCGACGACCGGCGGCGCGTTCACCAAAACGTGCAAGACCTGCGAAGCCGTGAGCCCGCCGGGATCTTTGACTTGGATCGTGATTGAATAGGGGCCAGGCGCGTCGCTAACTGTGGGCTGCCAGGTAAACAATCCGCTGATCGGGTCGATCGTGACGCCGACGGGGGCGCCTGCCCCCAGCGAATAGGTCAAAGGATCGAGGTCAGTCGCCGTCGGCGTAAAGCTCAACGTCGAGCCCTGATTGATTTTTTGATCCGGAATCGGTGGGAAGAACGGAGGGCCGTTGACGGCGATTGAAATGAGCTGATGCGCCGTGTTTCCATAGACATCGGTGGCGACGAGCGTGACGGACTGCGGTCCGATCTGGCTCGAGGTTGGAGTCCACGACAGCGGCGCCGAGAGCGTGGGGGCGACCATGCCGGCCAGCGCGTTCAACAAGCTCAGCGAGACGACGTCGGAGCCGACGCTCACATTGTACGTGTAGGGCTGGCCAACGGTGGCGTTGGCCGGCGGAGTCGAAGTAATGGAAGGGGGCGTGGTCTTCACGACCACGGTCTCCACGGCCGAAGCAGAGCTGGTCTGGCCATCCAGAGATTGCGCGGCGGTGATCGAATGAGTCCCATCCGCAAACGCCGCGCTGGGAGTAATCGTTACCGAACTGCCTTGCGCGACCGCGGAGCCGATCACATTTTGACCATCTCGGAGCGTAATCGTTGCGCCCGCCTGCACTCCATTCACCACGAACTGCAATGAGCTCAAGTTGGTCTTGCCGTCGCTATTCGACGAACCGCTGTCGAAAACGCTCGGCAGCACCGGAGTGGCCGGCGTGGAAAGAACGACGGCGAATCCGAAATTCTCGCCAGTCAAGGTTTGGCTCGTCTGCAACGTAAACCGCTGCGCGCCGAAGGCCGGCGTCGCCTCGACGGGCGAGGTTTGTGTCCAGCCGGTTTGCGACAATACACGCACGACGTAGTTTCCGGCCGTGACGTTGCTGAAAGTGTAATTGCCGCTTGAGTCGGTGACGGCCGAAGCTTCGCCGGCGGTAAACTGGCCGTTGTCGTCAGCGTCAATAAAAACCGTGAATCCACTCAACCCCGCGTCGGGACCGTTGATCTGCCCATTGCCATCCTGATCGTCGAAGATCGTTCCACTGATGGACCCGCCGGCCAGAGTGACGCTGTTGACGATGATCAGGTTATCCGCGTCGATCTCCGTAGCGGTGTCCGGATCGAAATTCACCAGCGGGATGGGACCCAGTAGATTGTTGGGGTCGGTCTGGCTCCCTTGGTAGCTGGGGAAGTAGTCGTTCAGGGTCTGTTGAGCATTGATCGCTTGCAGCACGCTCAAACCGTTTCCCAGCACCTGGCCGAAGACCGTGTAGCCGCCGCTAGCCCCCGGCGCGAGAGCGGCCGAGTCATCGACGACATTGAAAAAGTACTCGCTCGTGCCGCTATTGGGATCGCTGGTGCGGGCCATGGCGATCGTGCCCGCCGTGTTCCCCAAGGTCGACTCCAGAGGCAGCGGCGTTGTGGTCAGACTGGCGATGTGCGAAGGGGCCGGAGGAAACGGAGCGCTCGCCGCGCTGAAGCCGCCCCCCTGATCGACCCCGATACCGTCTGTAGTCACATTCGTCGTGCGATGAATGAAGGTATCGTTCAATGCGCCCGCGTTGACGTACTTCAGAAAGTTGGCGACGGTCAGCGGCGCGGCGTCGGCGAACAGCTCGACCTGAAACGACCCGAAGCTCGTGTTGAACGTGATGATGGGGTCGGCGGTGAGCAGCAACCGTGGATCGAGCGATTCGAGGCGCAAGGCTCGCGACTTGAGCCCCGGCCTGCGCGATTTGGCGCGATCCGCGGCATTCGACGGAAAAAGGCTTCCGAAGCGACTTGAGTAGTTCAGCATGGATGCAATTCGGCGCGAGATGCCTGACGTCTGTTCCGGTTCCCAGCAGCCCCGGCGAGACGATTATGGCGGTCCTTCGCAATCCGTCGTCTTTCGCAGGCCCCGATCCCGGAAATGGCGGTTGCCGACGCCAGCCGGGGGGCCACCTTTCAGTAGACCCAAGGACTGCGGTTTTAGCAAACGAAAAAGGCCGGCCGACGGAGAGCCACCGCCGGAAAATCTCCATTTGCCACGCTGCGACAGTTACGTGGTGGGCGACCTTGTGGTTCACGCTGATTGTAGGGCCCAGCGCCCTAATCAGCGGAGACGCCTCGGGGGCGAGGAGAGACCTCCGAAATCGCCCGGAATCCGCCGCCTTAGGGGGGACCTTCTGATTTCTTGGAATCCGACAGGCGGTCAGCCAGGCCGTCCAAGATCCGTTCGCATCGAGGGCCCAGCGCGGAGACGATAAACCGCCGCGAGCTCACCCCCGTTTCCTCAATCTCGATTTGCAAACGATCCGCCGGCAGGCAGCCCTTAACTCGGCCGGACCACTCGATCAACAGCAGGGCCTCCGAATTGAAATACTCCTCTGCGCCGAACGCCAGAAACTCGTCTTCGTCGTGAATGCGATAGGCGTCGATGTGGACGATCGCTCGCGCGCCGTGATACTCCTGCACTAAAACAAACGTCGGACTGACGGCGGCGCCCGGGGCAACGCCAAGTCCGGCCGCGATCGCCTGCACCAGGCGCGTTTTACCGGCGCCGAGCGGCCCATTGAGACCTACGGTCGTGCCGGCGGGAATCGATTCGGCCAGCGCGGCGCCCAATTCGGCGGTC
>DASXPZ010000620.1:0-7523 GCA_036493275.1 Pirellulales bacterium | reverse complement strand
GATCAAGGTGAACCAGATCGGCACGCTGACCGAGACGATCGACGCTATCGAAATGGCGCGCCGCGCGGGCTACACCTGCGTCACCAGCCATCGCAGCGGCGAAACCGAAGATGCGACGATCGCCGACCTGGCCGTGGCCCTCTCGACGGGCCAGATCAAAACGGGCTCCCTGTCGCGCACCGATCGCACGGCGAAGTACAACGAACTGTTGAGGATCGAAGAGAACCTCGGCGAATCGGCGATCTACGCCGGGCCACTGTTGAAGAAATCGCGCGGGTAGCCGCGCAGAGATTCACGCTACTTGATTAACCGGTTCGGAAAATCCGCTGACGCCTGATATGTTTCATCCGCGCCAGCCGGAGGGGCGGCCGACGTACGGATTCGACGCCTTTTCGTCTCCAATGGTTGTCGCAGGGCCGTGACCTGGGAAGACGACCGTGTCGTCTGGCAGCGGAAACAGCCGGGCCTGGATTCCATCGATTAGCGTCTGCATGCTGCCGTCCGGAAAATCGGTCCGGCCCACGCTCCCCAGAAAGAGGACGTCGCCCCCCAGCACGCATTTCGGCTGGTGGTTGTGCAGAACGTAGACCAGGTGCCCGCAAGAATGGCCGGGGATCCAACGAGCTTCGAATTCCATGCCGGCGGATCGAAAGACCTCGTTGTCTTCGAGCAATTGGTCCGCCGGAGGGCTAGTGACCCGCAGGCCGAAGACAGATGACATATTCAAGAGCGGGTCGCTCAGTTTCGGTTCGTCGAGCCGGCCGATGACGATCGGGCATTCTGGCCAGCGTTTTTTCAGCCCCGCGTTGCCGGCAATGTGATCGAGATGACCATGCGTGAGCAGCAGCACGCTTGGGGTCAGTTTCTGCTCGTCGAGGTATTCGATGATCTGCTCATATTCGTCGCCAGGATCGATGACGACGCAATCGTCGCGCCCGGCGAGATGCAGGACATACGAGTTCTCGGCGAACGGGGCGGAAACGAACGTCGCTACGGCGACTTTGGGTGAAGACACGCGGTTTCCTTGTCAGCTAGCAGATGCGTAGAGTCGAACGGGCCTGGTTCTTGCCGGCCCCCGCCCTTTAAGCAGTATCGGGGAGGATCGAGGAATCGTTGGACGCAAGGCATTGTAAATTCTGGACTAAGGATTGGCGATAACTACCCATGACAGCAACCTGTGCTGTCGCTTTGGCGACTGCGCGGAGTTTATCGAACAACACCTTGCTGAATGGACTGTTAGGGCTTACCCTCTACCCGGAAGTTGGCGACAGGCGACCCGGCGGCATGCAAGTTGCATGCCCCCAGCGGAGCCTGGCAGGCTTGCGCGCGAGCCTTGCCAAGGTTGCGGGAATGGAATCCAGCAAACAGGAGCGTCGACCGGGGGCATTAAAGGTCGGCGCATCGTGATCGAAAGGAGTCGGGCGAATGGCTTTCACCAGAGGGCGCGGTCTGCGCCTCGCTTTGTGGCTGGCGACGTCGCTTGTCGCTAGCACGGCCGTTGGCCAGGCGTATCAGCAACAACAGCCGGCCGCGCCGGCGTCTCCGCCTCGTTATCCAACTCAACCGGCGAGCTACCCGTACGCGCCGCCGCGCCCGCAAGGCCAACCGGCGGCAGTTCAGCCGCAACCCGCCGCTGCTGCGGCGCCAATGCAGCCTGCCGTTGTGCCGATGTATAACAGTCCGCCGTACGGCGCCCCGGCTTCTAACAATGCTTCTGCCGCCGCGCCCGCCGCTGGGACCGCTGCGCCCTCGACGTATGGCGCGCAACCGAGCTACGGCGCCCCGCCGGCCGCTGGCGCGCAGCCGATGTACGCCGCTCCGGCTCGACCCTCGCCTTATCCTTCGGCGCCAGTGTCGAACCCGATTCGCCGCGCCGGATTCGATCAGCCCATTGACGGCCAGCAGCCGGCTGCGGCAGCGCAGCCTGACGCCGCGGCGCAACCCGCGGCGACGGCCACGCAACAGCCGGCCGCGCAGCAACCGGCCGCTCAGCCTGTCTCGCAGTCGACCGTTCAACCGACGCCGGCGGCGAACCCCGCGGCGCAGTCTGGGCAAAGCGCTCCTACTTCTACGCCCCCTTCGACCGTGCCGGCCGATGTGCTGGCGGGCCGCACCGCCAACGAGCACGAGTTGGCGCCCGCCATCCGCTGGGCGCGCGAGGGCTACAAGAATTGCGACAAGCTCCAGGACTACTCCTGTACGCTGGTGAAGCGCGAACGGATCGGAGGAGAGTTGGGCGAGCACGAGTACGCCTTTGTGAAGGTTCGCCATCGCCCCTTCAGCGTTTACATGTACTTTCTGGGGCCGGCCCGCGTGAAGGGGCGCGAGGCGCTCTTCGTGCAGGGTCAGAACGAAGGGAACTTGTTGGCGCATGACAACGGCATCCGTCACCGCATGATCGGCACTGTGTCGCTGAAGCCGACCAACAACCTGGCGATGAGCGGCAACCGTTATCCGATCACCGAGATGGGCATGCGTCGCTTGCTGGAGCGGTTGATCGAAATCGGCGACAACGACATGAAATATGGCGAATGCAAGGTTCAGTGGATCACGGGCGCCAAGGTCGACGGCCGGGTTTGCACCTGCATTCAAGTCGTCCACCCGGTGCCGCGCCGGAACTTCCTGTTCCACCTGGCGCGGATCTATGTCGACGACGAGTTGCAGTTGCCGATCCGCTATGAAGCCTACGACTGGCCAGCTCGCCAGGGAGAGGCGCCGCAACTGACCGAGGAATACACGTTCCTGAAAGTGAAGGTCAACAACGGCTTCACCGACGCCGACTTCAGCGTTGAAAACCCGGCGTATGGGTTTAAATGATCGCAGGCGCCGGTAGCTCGGGTAGTGGGTCTGATGAAGCTGCACACGAATTACGAGCCGTTTGAAAAGTAGCTAGACCAAATTGCGCTAATCTACCGAGAGGTACTTGGGCTATTCGACAATCCATCTGATTGGAAGCCTCGCTAACTGGCCGGCTTCCAGCGTGCGGCAGCGGCTTTTTTGGCAATGGCCTTACGCTTCTTAGCAGACAGTTTGGTCGCCCGCGCAGGGCCGCTCTTAGCCTCGCCGAGTCGCCCTAAAGCGACCGCAGCGGGGTTTTTCTTTTTGACGATCTTCTCAGGCTCAGCGTCAGACACTGCCGCGTCCAAAACGGAGCGGGCGAACTGCTGGGTATCCTTGGCTTTTTTAGGCTTGCTTGAGCGTTTGGGCGTGTTCTAATTATGCCTTGAACTGTCAAACGGGAGTGCGCCATGGCAGACGATCAGACCAAGCTGCTTACGGAAATACGAGACATTACGCGCGAGCATTTGGAGCTTTATAGAAAGACAAGCACGAAGGCGATTAACGCTCAGAAAAGGGCCATCCAAATATGGCTTGGCGTTATCATTATTCTTGTTCTTGCGGCAACTTACCTTGTTGTGCAAATCGTTGGATGGGTTGAAGGTCAATCGCCGGAGCCGCCGCACATCTACGTCGCGCCGCAGGCGCCAAACACATATGTGCGGCCTGTGTACGAGCCGCAACCGCCGGCGCCTCCGTCCGGCTACAGCGTTCCCAAAACTCAAACTGACGCACCGCTGGCGATTCCGAAAAAAACTTCCGATTAGACTGGCCCACTACCGAAAGATTTATCGAATGGATCGAGTCGCCTGATGCGAGGGCCAGTCTGGTGAAATTTTGACACCGAGGCCCAGGGCGTGCAGTAAGCCCCTCTGGCCGGGTATCATAGGGGAATGCTAGTCAAGCTCTTACGCCTGATCTACATCGCGATAGCAACCACCGTCGGCGGCATTCTCGGCGTCGGCTGCCTGGGCAGTTTCATACTCGTTAAATTGCATGGGTATGACCACGGTGACGGCGAGAGCGCGGAAAGCAACATCATGGGCGGCGTGATCGGAGCAATAGCCGGCGCTGCCTGGGTGTGGTATCAGCTCGACTGGCCGTCGAAGCCGCCGGAGCCACCGGAAAATTCTTCCGATTAGACTGGCCCACTACCCGCCCGCCTCCTGATTTGCATTCACCCCGCGCATCTGTTATTCGTGCTGCTACCAATTCTTGCGCTGGCAAGCTCCCAGGAGCCTGGCGTGAGATTCTCTGCCACGCTGCACGATTGAGGGGTCGATGCATATTGGGGACCACCACGCGCCGAGCGGCGCCGCCGGGGAGGCGGATGACGACACGCCGCTGATCGCCGCGCGCAACGCGCGGACCGGCATGAAGTTGTTCGCGATTTACCTGCCTCTCTACGCGGCGTTCGTCCTGATCAGCGCATTCGCCCCGGACCGGATGGCCGAGCGGCCATTTTTCGGGATCAATCTGGCCATCTGGTATGGTTTTGGCCTGTTGGGCGGGGCGCTGCTGTTGGCGCTCGTCTACAGCTGGCTCTGCCGCGTGCGAGACGCCTTATGATCTACTCGCCCGCGCCGCTGGCCGTGACCGTGTTCGCGCTGTTTGTCGGGCTGACGTTGGCGCTGAGCTTTTATTTTGCCCGGCAGACGCGCTCATCGAGCGGTTACTTCGCCGCCGGCGGATCGATTCACTGGTTCGTCAACGGCGTGGCCTTTGCGGGCGATTATCTTTCGGCCGCGTCGTTTCTCGGCATTTGCGGGATGATCGCCTCGTATGGCTACGACGGCTTTTTATATTCGATCGGCTATCTGGCCGGCTGGATCGTGGCGCTGCTGGTGATCGCCGAACCGCTCAAGCGATTGGGGCGATACACCTTCGCCGACGCGCTCGATAGCCGCTTTCAATCGCGGGCGATCAAACTCTCGGCCGGAGTCAGCACCCTGGCCGTGAGCTTGTTCTACTTGATTCCGCAAATGGTGGGCGCCGGGGCGCTGGTGAAACCACTCTTGGGCTTGCCCCACTGGGTCGGCGTGAGCATGGTGGGCGCGGTGGTGATGCTGATCGTGGTCACGGCCGGCATGGTCTCGACGACGTACGTGCAGTTTTTGAAAGGGGCGCTGCTGGTCGTCTTCAGCGCCGTGTTGACGATTTTGATCCTCAATCGCGGATTCACCACCGAGCCGGCAAGCCCCGGATATCGCGCGCCGAGAATGACAAACTCGGTTCAAAATGGAACGCCGCTGACCGCGGAAGCACTCGGCCTGACTGGCAGCGGGATCTTGCCGGCCGAAGGCCCTTGGCTCAAGTCGCCGTATCTCCGCACGAAGGACGCGCAGACCGGAATCGTTACAGTATGGCGACAAATGCGGATCGATGATGAGCAATCGCGTTACTACGAAACGCAAACGCTGACCAAAACGCCTGACGATCGCGAATTGGTCAACGGCCTGCCGCACGGCGCCGGTCCTGGGGAGACAGACTTCTTTCCGGTCGGCAATATCACGCGATTGCCGGAGAGGGAAAAGGCGACTGGTCCGCTCGGCCTCATCAAGTTTTTCAGCACGCTCGAAGAGAGCGAGATCATGCTCTGGACCAAAGACCCGGCGAAGATAGTGGAAGCGGACGGAACGACAACCACAATCTACTATCCGCAACTTACGGCGGGGAGCGACGTGCTTCTCCCCGGCAAAAGCCCCACGTTCTCCGGCATTCGCGGCAGCGCCCTGGGGCCGAAGTTGAATTTCATTTCGCTGATGCTTGCGCTGTTTGGCGGCACGGCGTCGCTGCCCCATATCTTGATCCGCTATTACACCGTCAAAGACCAGACCGCCGCGCGCAAGAGCACCGTCGTGGGCATCGCCACGATCGGCTTCTTTTACCTGCTGACCTTGTTCATGGGCCTGGGCGCCATGACGAGCGGCGTGATCGACGTGACGAGCGCGAACAACAATATGGCGGCGCCCCTGCTGGCCAAAAGTTTCGGCGAGTTGCTGTTTGCGATGATCTCGGCGATTGCATTCACCACGGTCCTCGGCACCGTCAGCGGATTGATCGTGGCGGCCAGCGGCGCCGTGGTGCATGATCTACTGACCAGCGTCGGGCGGATGCAAATGACCGATCACGAGAAAGTACGAGCCGGAAAATGGGCCGCCGCCGTCGTCGGACTGCTGGCCATCGGCTTGGGCATCGTTTTTGAACAAATGAACGTCAGCTTTTTGGTCGGCTGGGCGTTCAGTGTGGCGGCGTCGGCCAATTTGCCGTCGCTGGTGATGTTGCTCTTTTGGAAAAAGACGACGAAGCAAGGGATCACCGCGGCAATCTTGGTCGGCATGACGTCGTCGCTCACCTGGATCCTTCTCAGCGGCGATACTTACCGAGACGTTTACGGCCTGCCGCCGGCCAGCGCCTGGGCGCCTTTCAGTCAGCCCGGCATCGTGACGATTCCGCTCGGCTTCTTGGTGCTGATCGTTGTGTCGCTGTTCACGCAACCACGCAGCGGCGGCGCGATTCGCCAGACTACATGAGCGGCGGCGCCGGTTTCATCGATTGCTGAAGCGATTGGGCTTCGGCGGCGCGAATGCAAACTCGCTCGATGCCGGTGGCGCGGCCGGTCGCTTCGTCGACGTCGACGATCGTGCCGCACAGCCGCGGATCGCCGGTGGCCACGTCGAACATGGTCGGTTGAAACGTGATCGTCGTTTCGAGCACGCGATCGACGCGGCGCCCCAAGATGCTGTCGTAGGGCCCGGTCATGCCGACGTCGCATTGGAACGCGGTTCCGCCCGGCAAGATCTGTTCGTCGGCGGTGGCGACGTGCGTGTGGGTGCCAAGCACGGCCGAAACGCGGCCATCGAGAAATCGCCCCAGCAGCTGCTTGTCACTCGTCGCCTCGGCGTGCAGATCGAGCACGATCACTTTGACGTCGGCGGGCAGATTGGCCAGCACGCGATCCGCCGCGACGAAGGGACAATCGACCGGCCGCATGAACACCCGCCCCAGCAGGCTGAAGACCGCCACCTGCGCGCCGTTGCGAGCCTGCACTAAGGCGAATTCATGGCCTGGCGCCGAGGCCGGAAAATTGGCCGGCTTGACGATATTCGTCTGGGCCGACATCAGCGGGATGATTTCCTGTCGGCGATAGATGTGGTCTCCCAGCGTGACGCAATCGACGCCGGCGCCCATCATCTCGCGATAGATGGCCGGCGTGACGCCCGATCCGCCGGCCGAATTCTCGCCGTTGGCGATGACCAGATCGAGCTTTTCGCGCGCGATCAAGCCCGGCAGCGCCTGGACAATGATCTGCCGGCCCGGCTTACCGACCACGTCGCCAATCAGCAAGATCCGCACGGAGACTCCTCAAAAGGTTGGCAAGCAATTTCGCTGACGCGGTTCGGAGGTTCCACAAGCTCCAGCACGACAGAGTGGCCTCAAAAAGTTGTAACGAGCAGTCTCTCTGCAGCGGTTTCAAGATTCCAACAATTCCTGAACCAGAGAGTGGCCCCAAAAATGTTTAGCGAGCAATCTCTCTATTACTGTATCTAAATAGCCTTGCGTGATTCGGGTAGCCTTTTGCTCATGCTGCTCGGGTTTGAGCGTACTCGTGTCGCCCGTGGCGGTTGCGGCGGCGAAGGTAAGCATAGACTTCCGTCATCAGTTGTTTCATGTTCGGGCAACAG
>DASXPZ010000619.1:0-3864 GCA_036493275.1 Pirellulales bacterium | reverse complement strand
GGCCGCGGCGCAGGCGACCGCCGAATTCACGTTTTCGCTGCCGGTCCCTGGTATCGCGGCTGATTACTTGCGAGTTGATTTCGCGAAACTGGTTCCCCACGCGTCGATCGTCCCCTGCGACGTTCGTTCCTTGGTGTCGCGCTTGCAGGAAATGCCCCATGCGACGACCAACGCCAAGGAACACCGCCAGGGAGATCCGGTAAACCTGGTGGTGATCGGCAATTTCGACATCCTGTTGAGCGCCTTCGCCGCGCGGTGGGACGCTTGTGAAGTGATCACGCTTGAAACCTGCTGGAAAACATTCCTGGCGTTTTTACTCGGCTCGGACTATCGCTATTCGCCCGTCAGCGCGCTCCATCTGTTTGGCCGCAGCCAGGACGTGGCGCTGCAGCGAACGCGCCGCTCGATCAACGAGCGCCTGCACCTGCGGCTCTGGCTCACGCCGCTTAGCTTGGGAGGGCAACCGGTGTGGGTCGGCCAGGTGAGCCGAGATATCGGCGTCCGCTTCACGCTGAAGACCTGGAACCTGACGACGCACCGCATCGATCCCGACGTCGACGAAGCCCGCGATTACGTGATCGAGGATCTGCTGCAAGCCGAGCGCATCGACGCGGCCGGCTACGTCGACGGCGTCACGCCGTGCGAACGAACGGCGCCGCGACACAACCTGACGGGCGACCCCTACTTCACCGACGGCAACCGCGCCGTGGTGCTGCTATCAGGACATCGAACGAAGCCGCGGTTTGTGGCTTGGAGTTGAACGCGGAATATCGCGAAATAGAGCGAGCGGAGCGTCGCCCGTCGCGCACTTCTTCACACCGGTTTGACCAGGCCGGGATGCTTCGCTCGCACTTTGCAGGCTTGCGGAATCGCGTGCCCCTGGATGTAGGGCTGGTTCGGATTCTTATCGGCGTAGTCCTGGTGATACGCCTCGGCCGGATAGAATGCTTCGAGCGGCTCGAGCGACGTGACGATCGAGCGCGTGAAGACTTTTTTGTCGTTCCATTGTTTGATCTTGGCGGCGGCGGCCTGTTTTTGCGCGTCATTGGCGTAGAAGATCGCCGAGCGATATTGCGTCCCCATGTCGGCGCCTTGGCGATTGAGCTGCGTCGGATCGTGGGCGTCGAAAAAAACGTCGAGCAAGGTGTCGTAGCTGATTACGCGTGCGTCGTACGTGACGCGGATCACCTCGGCATGGTCGGTGTCGCCGCCGCAGACCGCCTGGTAGTTGGCCGTCTCGGCAGTTCCGCCGGCGTAACCACTGGTAACGTCCGAGACCCCTTTGAGCTGCGCGAAGGCCGCCTCGGTGCACCAGAAACAGCCGCCGGCAAAGACGGCCGTTTCGTTCTGCGCAGCGGCTGTTGACGCTGCGCCGGCAGCTTGCTGCGCCTTGGGCGTGGCGCCTGGCGATTGACTCGCCGCCGGATCGGCGAGCGAGGCCACTTGTTCTACCGGCGTGAAGGCGAGCGAGGCCGAATTCAAACAGTAGCGCAAACCAGTGGGACGCGGACCGTCGTCGAAGACATGTCCCAGGTGGCCGTCGCACCGCGCGCAAAGGATCTCGGTCCGCCGCATGCCGTGGTTGTTGTCGAAGAGCTCGACCACGTTCTCGCTGCTGATCGGCTGAAAGAAACTCGGCCAGCCGGTGCCAGAGTTGAACTTGTCCGCTGAGGAAAACAGCGGCAGCCCGCAGCCGACGCAGGCGTAAACGCCCTGCTGTTTATTGTCGAGCAAAGTGCCGCAGAAGGGACGCTCGGTCCCTTTGCCGCGCGAGACTTCGTACTGCTCGCGCGAGAGCCGCTTCTGCCATTCGGCGTCGGAAAGCGTGAACTTGGGCGATTCGACAGGCCCCACCAGGTCGCCCTGGGAATTGAAAACGTGGACTTTTGGCATCGTGCGATCCTCCGCAGAAGCTTGTGATTATTCTTGAGCAATTGCTACCCATTGAAATGAAGCGGCGGGCTGCCGTTGGAGAGGGAAATCCGCGCCTCGCATGCGTCCGAAATTGTTCAAAGCGCGACATTTTCGGTCTGGAAGTCAAACATCGATTGGCGACGGATTGAGAATCATGCCTCCGACGCCAAGGAAATATTACGTCCGCGTCCTGGTTTTTTCCAATATGGGCGATTTACGGCCGCCAGTCGACGCGCGTGACACCCGGCGCGGCGCTCAGGCGGGCTACCGAGGCCGGGACGCTGGAATCTTCTTGCCGCGCGCGCCATTGCACTTTGCAGCGGATCTTGCGGCGCCGAGTCGTGGGTGAGTTGCTCAGCGCAAATGTCAGAATGCGGAACTCGGAAAGAAGCGCCTCGCGGATTTGCTCTTCGGTCGGCCCATCGTTGTTTGCGACCAGCACGAATTCAGCCCGGCGGTCGAGTTTCATTCCGCGTTCGATGAAGCGGAGTCCCGAGAGGACGATCATTCCGATCGCGAGCGCTGCCAGGCCGAGCACGAGTTGGCCGCCGCCGAAGCAAAGTCCCAGGATCGTTACGAACCAGAGCGTGGCGGCGGTGGTGACGCCGGTGACCAAGTTGCCGCGCCGCAGAATGGCGCCGCCGCCGATGAAGCCCATGCCCGAGAGCACCCCCAGAGGCAAACGCATCAAGTCCATCACGATGAACGAGTGATCCGGCTTGCCGGCCAAGGGAAGGAGAATGTTGACTTGGATCATAGAGATCGCGGCGGCGAGCGCGACCAGGATGGTTGTGCGGAGTCCTGCCGGACGCCCATGCTCACCCCGATCGAGCCCCACCAGCGCGCCGGCCACAACGGTCAGCGTCAAGCGGAGCGCTATTTGTTCCCAAGAGATCTCGGTCGACATTTGGGCCTCGATTTTTAGCGAAAACAGCCCAGGCGCGCACGCTCCACTTTTTCGTTCGTTGTAATAGTTTGGAGCTTTGCCAATCCCATGCCGCCCGGGTTGCAACAGATCTTTCTGCGAGGTCGCGACGGGAAAGATCGCGGCCGCGTGGACGCGTGGACGCCAGCGTTGTTGGAAATGGTCGCCAATGCGAGAAGGCGTTTCCCGGCATTCGCTTTCGCGCCGACTGAATATCCCCGACTGGATTCGAACCAGTAACCTTCGGCTTCGGAGGCCGACGCTCTATCCAGTTGAGCTACGGGGACGCGTGCTGCGCGATTCGGAACAGGTCGACGATGGGCATTCACTCTCGCGCTCTGATCTCCAGCAACAAAATCCTACTGGGAGGGCAGGGCGGTTATCTCGCAGAGCGAACATGCCTGCCTTACGGATGATCTCGCGCGAACCGCAATTCTACTCCATCACCCGCGAGCGGACAATCACGGCGACGCAGAGACACAACCCTACGCGCGGCAATCAGAGCATCAGCGGCTCGCGCGGATCAGAACGCCGCTTTTGGGAACCATCGCGGCTAAGGCTTCCGCTCGGATTCCACTTCACCGCCTTGCGCTGATTCAGCTTGCGGCGGCGCCTCTTTGGCTGGTTCCTGCATATTGGGATCGGCCTTCTTCGTGGCGTCGAGTTCCGGCAGGTCGACCCAAAAGACGTCGTTGACTTGCGTCTTGGCGAACTCGTACGTCACCCGACTGTACGAGCCGGAGCCGGAGTCCTTCGTCATGAAGACTCCGCCGCCCGGTTCTTTTTCGTCGTCGAGATAACCGACCAGTAGCCGGCTGTGACTGGCGCCGGCGGCGACCGGCCAGCCTTTGGCCAAGACTTGCTTCACTTCGACGAGTTGCTCCGGCGTGACGCCGGGAGTTCCGCCGATCGGTTTGATCCAGTGGACTTCGAAGGGATACTCGCGGATCTTTTTGGCGCTCTTGATCGCTTCTTCGCTCGGCGCCAGGTCGGGATCGAAGCGCCGCGTATACGGCATCTCCGAC
>DASXPZ010000618.1:0-2062 GCA_036493275.1 Pirellulales bacterium | reverse complement strand
CGAAGCGACAAACGAGCCCCCTAGCCGCAGGGCCGCCAGCTCCTTGCCTGTCTTGGCGTCGATGCAGTAGACGATGCCGTTGTCGGTCAGCATCCAGACGTGGCCGCCGTCAAGCAGCGGCGCGCAGAGGCGAGAGTTCGCCTTAGCGCGGTTCCAGACGACGTGCGTGTCGGTGACGTTGCCGCGAGTGGTTTCGTCGAGGCGCACGGCCATCAGCTTGGCGCCCCCGGAACCGGTATTGATGATCGCCAGGTTTTCGTAGAACAGCGGCGGAGCGGCTGCGTTCATGTCTTCGTGAGTCACGGTCCAGATCTCTTGGCCCTTCTCAGCGTCATAACCGAAGACCGCGTGCGAGCCGACCGAAATCAACTGCGTCCGCCCCGCCACCTCGATTGTGGCGGGCGTGCCGTACGCCTTGCGGTTATCCCCTTCGGCCGCGGGCTTGCCGTCGGGACCGAGATCGTGATAGTCGGTCGTGCGGTCGGTGCGCCAAATCGTCTTGCCCGTTCGCTTGTCGAGCGCTTCGACATATTGTTGATCGATGCCGTCAAACGTGAGTATCAACAAATCCCGCCACACGATCGGCGACGAGCCCGGCCCGCGAAAATGGCGACAGGGGAGATCGCGACGCTGCCAAACGACCTCGGCCGTTTTCGGATCGAGGCGCGCCGTGCCATAGCTCCCGAAATGGGCATAGACCGCGTCCTCTTCCAGCACGCAACTCGGCGAAGCATATGTGTTGATCGCGTTCCCCAATTTCTCGGGCTCGGCGTTCTCGAACAACAGCTTGTGGTGTAGCACGCGGCCTGTTTTGGTTTCGATCGCGTAGAGAAACTGCTGCCTGCCGTCCTCGGTGGCGGCGGTGAACCAGAGCCGGCCGTTGCCGATGACCGGGGTCGAATGGCCGAAGCCTTCAAGATCCACCTTCCAGGCGATGTTTTGCCCCTTGGCCTCGTCCCATTCGACCGGGACTCCGCGCGCGTCACGCGGCGCTGCGCAGCCATTGTGCAGCGGGCCATTTCGATCGGGCCAAGGAAGCTCGGCGGCCGCGCGCTGAGCCTGAGCAAACGTTGCCAGACCGAAGGCCAACGCGATAGTGAGCAATCGCAGGGTATTCATGCTGTTTAGATATTCAAGGATTGTATTCTCAGTTACAAACTGGAAATCGAGAGCGAACAAACGCCGCGCATCGTCCACTCGAAGCCCGCCTCACGTATCGTTCTCAGTGGTTGGGCCGTTCGCTTGGTCGAGCCATTCTTCGTCGGGGACTTCGGAACCTCGCTCGCCGGCCCCGCCCGCTTCTTTCCAGACTTCGAGCGCGCCATCGACAAAGCCGTGCACGAAGTCGCCATCCTGGACAACTCGCTGGGGCAGGCTGGCGTCGAAGGTGACCGCCTTGCGCCAGAACGCTGCGACTTCGGTCTGCTGGCCGCTCATATTGGGCAGCAACACCGGAATGATCCGCCTGAAGGCGGTGTGCCCGGCGTCGTGGCCAATAAACCAATGTCGCCAGGCTTCTTCGGACTTGCCGTCGCGGAGCGATTGAAGACGACGCAATTCGGCGTCGCAATCGGCATGAATTGCCCATTGGTGTCCGCGGGCGAAACCATCGTCGTACATTGCCATATTCGCGTCGTTTCCTGGAGCCACTCAAGCTCGCCGCCGTGGCGCTCGCGCCGCCGGCTGCGATCTTCCCATGCCCCGCGTCTCGGTTTTAGCTGATTATACCGGCGGACGCACGCAGGTATGTCTCTTGAGTGAGCCATATGCGGAGCAGCGAGCGATGGCGGCTCCCTTTTTGGACCGGCTGCCGCCTCTGGGCGCCTTAACCGGCCTGTTCCTGGGCGGATTATTCCGTTCACCCGGTAAATGTCCCCCGCGCGCCCTTTCAGCCGCTCAGGCCCAACTCGCGTTGGCCTTTTTCCGTGAGCCGGTGAACGGTCCAGGCAGGATTCCAAGTGTGCTGGACCACGACGTCGCGAACGCCGGGAATCTTCAGCACGCGCTCGCGGATGCCCGGCTCGACCCGCCCGCCGCCAGCGGTGACCAGAAAGTTGAACTC
>DASXPZ010000617.1:0-2575 GCA_036493275.1 Pirellulales bacterium | reverse complement strand
CCCGCTTCTGTAGCTGGTCTCTGCGAGGCCGGGCATTGCGGGTGCGCCTAAGGGCCGCAGCCGACGGGCGGCTATGAGGCTTCTGCGCCGTTCTACCGATTTGACAGCCAGCCAAGTGGGACCGATCATGACAGGCTATGGTCCCACATCACCAAAGTCTGATGCGTGCCCGATGCGAGAATATCCCGCTGATGGCCCTGGTTGCGGCGTCGATCACGGCCGGCGGCCTCTGCCGATTCGCGCAGGCGGAATCTCCTGCTGAGGCGCCCGCCGTTGCGGTCTCTCCTTTGCCCGCATCGATCGCTTTCAACCGCGACATCCGGCCGATCCTTTCCGAGAACTGTTTCGCCTGCCACGGGCCTGATAAGAACAAGCGCGATTCGGACTTGCGACTCGACAACCAAGAAGGCGCCCTGGCCGATCTCGGCGGACGCCACGCGGTTGTCCCTAAGAACGCAGACCAAAGCGAGCTCTGGAAACGGGTTACCACGGCCGACGCCGACCTGCAGATGCCCCCCGCGGCGACCGGCAAGACGCTGACCGATCGCCAAAAGGAGCTGCTCCGCCGCTGGATCGACGAAGGCGCCCAGTGGCAGCCCCATTGGTCGTTCACCCGCATCGAGCGTCCGGCCCTTCCGCCGGTGCATCCGGCGCCGTCGACTGCGACGACGACCGCTGGCGCCACGCCCGCCCAGCTTGCGCCGATCGATCAGTTCATTCGCGCAAAACTTGTCGAGCACGATCTGGCGCCGGCCGCGCCGGCCGACAAGACCACGCTCGTCCGTCGCCTCTATTTCGATCTGACTGGCCTGCCGCCGACGCCGGAACAAGTAGCTGCCTTTGCAAATGACTCCGACTCGGCCGCGTACGAGCGGTTAGTCGACGCGCTGCTCGCCTCGCCCCACTATGGCGAGCGAATGGCCCTCTATTGGCTCGACCTGGTCCGCTACGCAGACACCACCGGCATTCATGGCGACAACCATCGCGACGTGACCCCTTATCGCGACTATGTGATCCGCGCATTCAACGAGAACCGCCCGTTCGATCGATTTGCGATCGAGCAGCTTGCCGGCGATCTATTGAAAGATGCTTCGCAAGAGCAGCAAGTCGCGTCGGGCTACAACCGGATGAACATGACGACGACCGAAGGGGGCGCGCAGGCCAAGGAGTACATCGCCAAGTATGCCGCCGACCGCGTGCGCAACGCGTCGACCGTCTGGCTGGGCGCCACGCTCGGTTGCGCCGAATGTCACGACCATAAGTTCGACCCCTTCACGACCAAAGACTTTTACCGTTTTGCCGCGTTCTTTGCGGACGTCAACGAGCAAGCCGTGGCCCTCCCCGGCCCTGCGTTTCCGGTCCCCACCGCGCCCCAGGCGGTCGAATTTCGCCGGCTTTCAGAGCAAGTCGCGGCAATCAAGCGAGTGCTCGACACGCCGGCGCCGGAGATCGTCGCGGCGGAGCGCGTGTGGGAACCCGCGGCCCGCGCCAGAGCCGCCGCGCCCAAAACCGATGGCGACAAAAAGCAGAAGCCAGAGTTTCCAGAGGCCATCGCCAATTTGCTGCTGGCGCCGCCGGAGCAACTCAACGACGCGCAGCGGACAGAGTTGGCCGCGTATTACCGCAGTATCGCCCCACTGCTTGATCCAGTTCGCAAGAACCTGGCCGAGATCGAACAGCAGTTAAAACAGGTCGACTCCCAGATCCCCAAAACACTCGTGGCCATGTCGGTCGAACCGCGAGTGACTCGCGTGTTGCCGCGCGGCAACTGGCTCGACGAATCGGGCGAAGTCGTTACGCCTGGCGCGCCGGGATTTCTCAAGCAGCTCGACGGAGACCCAGGAGGGGCCGATCGCCGCGCCACGCGCTTGGACCTGGCCAACTGGGTCACGTCGCGAGATAACCCGCTGGTGGCGCGCGTCTTTGTAAATCGGCTCTGGCGACTGGCCTTCGGCCGAGGGCTGGCGACGCCGCTCGACGATCTCGGCGCCCAGGGCGTCCCTCCGACGCATCTCGATCTGCTCGACTGGCTGGCGGCCGACTTCATCGAAAGCGGTTGGAACGTCAAGCGACTCTGGAAACAGATCGTGATGACGGAGACTTACCGCCAATCCTCGAACGAGGACGCCACGCTCCGTCAGCGCGATCCGTACAACCTGTGGCTCGCCCGGCAGGGACGCTTCCGGCTCGACGCCGAAATGGTGCGCGACAACGCCCTGGCGATCAGTGGGCTCCTTTCGCCCCGCGTCGGCGGTCCGAGCGCCAAGCCGTATCAGCCGGCCGGCTATTGGCGGCATTTGAACTTTCCGGTTCGCGAGTATGAAGCCGATCATGGCGAGAACCTTTACCGCCGCGGGCTTTATACGTATTGGTGCCGCACGTTCCTCCATCCCAGCCTGTTGGCGTTCGACGCCCCTTCGCGCGAAGAATGCACGGCCGAACGAGCCCGCTCGAACACTCCGCTTCAGGCGCTCGCGCTACTGAACGACGTGACGTATGTCGAAGCGGCCCGCGTCTTCGCCGAGCACGTTATGCGATCGGCAGGTAAGACGTTCGACGAGCGATTGGATTGGGC
>DASXPZ010000616.1:0-2895 GCA_036493275.1 Pirellulales bacterium | reverse complement strand
ATGCGGGCCGTGCTCGGTCTCTTCGAAGGCGCCGTGACCGGGATGGCCGATGGTTATGGCCGCATGGCGGAGACGCCGGCCGCTACTTTGCTGCATCTGGGACCAGGACTGGCGAACGGTCTCGCCAATCTCCACAACGCCCGCCGCGCCCGGACGCCGATCGTCAATATCGTCGGCGACCACGCGACATACCACGCGCAGTATGACGCGCCGCTCGCGTCGGACGTTCAGGGTTTTGCCCGACCGGTCTCCGGTTGCGTGCATTCGTCAGCGAGCGCCCAAACTGTCGCCACAGACGGGGCGCTCGCCGTGCAGGCGGCGCTGCAATATCCGGGACAGATCGCGACGTTGATCCTGCCTGCCGACACGGCGTGGCTAGAGGCCGACCGCCCCGCGCCCGCCTTGCCGAAGCCGACGGCGGCGATCGTGGCCGCCGAGGCGATCGACCAAGCCGCCGCCGCACTCCAATCGGGCGGGAAAACAATGATCCTGATCCGTGGAGCCGCCCTGAAGGAACGCGGACTCAATGCGGCCGGCCGTATTGCAGCGGCGACCGGCGCCCGGATCGCCTGCGACACGTTCGCCCCGCGTTGCCAGCGCGGCGCCGGGCGCGTGGAGGTGGAGCGGATTCCCTATTTCGCCGAGCAGATCGTCGAATTCATGAAGGGGACCGAGCGATTGATCCTGGTCGGCGCGAGCCCTCCGGTGAGCTTCTTCGCCTATCCCAACAAGCCGTCCTGGTGTACGCCCGAGGATTGCAAAATTCTTTATCTCGCCCATCCCAACGAGGATGGCGCGGTCGCTTTGGAAGCCCTCGCCGAGGCGGTCAGGGCGCCGAAACAACCGCTGCATGTCGGCGCAGCCATGAAACCCGATATTCCGAACGGACCGCTCAATCCGCTCACGGCCGGGCAGGTCATTGCCCATTATCTTCCGCACGGCGCCATCATTTCCGATGAAGGCGCGACGGCAGGCGGCGGCATTCATCGATTTGCGGCCACTGTCGAGCCGCACGATCATCTTGCACTGGCTGGCGGCGCGATCGGACAAGGCATTCCCGTCGCCACCGGCGCCGCGCTCGCCTGTCCCGACAGAAAAGTTATTTGTCTCGAAGGCGACGGCAGCGGCATGTACACGCTGCAGGCGTTGTGGACGCAGGCGCGCGAATCGCTCGATGTCACCACCTTGATCTTCGCCAACCGCTCGTATGCAATTCTCAATATCGAACTCGCGCGCGTCGGGGCTGGCGATCCAGGACCCAAGGCCACTTCGATGCTAGATCTGCACAATCCTGAACTCGAGTGGGTCAAACTTGCTTCCGGCATGGGCGTCGAGGCGAGCCGGGCAACGTCAGTTGAAGAATTGGCGGCCCAGTTCGCCAGCGCAATGAAGCAACGTGGCCCACGCGTCATCGAGGTGGTCGTTTGACCGTCGAGGGATCCAACCGTTCGCGGCGCGCGCTTCGGCCCTGCCCATTCTTGATTTTGTGAGGATTGCAGAAATGAACGCTACACCCCCGGTGCGGCTGACGCTGGACAAAGTCGTAGTGCGCGTAATCAAAGTACCGATGCGCCGCCCGATTGTCGCCAGGCTGGGCGAGTTCACGCAGTGGCCGATCATCTTGACGGACGTGCATACGAAACAAGGCGTCATCGGCCATAGCTATCTCGAGCCGTACCGGGTTACGGCAACCAAATCCATCGTCGCCCTCATCGAGGACATGGCGGAGCAACAGCGCGGCAAGCCGGTGGCTCCGTTCGATCGGTTCGAAGAGGGTATGCGCTCGCTTCATCTTCTTGGCCGCCAAGGCGTGACGCTCATTGCGATTGCGGCGCTGGATATGGCGATGTGGGATGCCCTGGCCAAAGCGTTGGGGCTGCCCCTGGTCGTGCTGCTGGGCGGCACGTTAGGGCCGGTCCGCGCCTACAATACAAACGGACTTTGGCTCATTCCCGTCGAGCGCATCGCCGATGAAGCCAGTTCGCTGATCGCTGAAGGAGACTTCAGAGCGCTTAAAATCAGGCTGGGCCGCGACAGCGTCAAAGACGACTTGAAAGCTATTGCAGAAGTGCGCCGAGCGGTGGGCGACGACATCATTTTGATGAGCGACTTCAACCAAGGCTTGTCGTTCAATGCCGCGAAGCGCCGGCTGCATCAACTCGACGATCAGGGGCTGGAATGGTTTGAAGAGCCTATTGTGTTCGATGACTTCGTGGGCTCTGCGCGGCTTGCGAGCGAGCTGAAAACTCCGTTGCAGATTGGCGAAAACATCTATGGCCCCCGGCACTTCCTACAGGCGGTCGCAGCGGGCGCAGCCGATTGCTACATGCCCGACTTGGAACGGATCGGAGGCGTCACGGGGTGGCTGCGATCCGCGGCGATCGCCGGCGCCGCAGGGCTGCCCATGTCGACGCATCTTTATCCGGAATTTTCCGCCCACCTGATGCGCGCGACGGAAACCGCGGACTGGCTGGAATGGCGGGACTGGGGCAATCCGTTCCTGGCGGAGCCATTCGAGATCCGCGACAGCGCGATTCACATCCCAGACCGGCCCGGCGCAGGTATCGCGTGGGATGAGGCCGCCGTGAAAAGGTTCGCCGTTTAGGCCGAGAGCACGCAAAGTCGTGGGGAGTCGGGTGGGCATCAGCTAGGTTGGAGCTTCTGCGCCGGCCTCGCTGCCATTCCCCGTACAGTTGGTTATCGGGATGGGCTTGGTTCCAGGGCCGCTGCCAGACGATGACGACTATGGACAATTCGCCTTCGGCGGGGGTATTTCATTGTGGATCAACCCGCGGCCGCGGTCATCCACTGGGCGTCGCTCGGCAGGATCACGCCCTCAGGTCCGAGGTTGTCATAATGGTCGATCCGGCCTTCGAGAACATAGGTGACGGTTTC
>DASXPZ010000615.1:0-6999 GCA_036493275.1 Pirellulales bacterium | reverse complement strand
TCTGCGCTGCTCGCGGCAACGCTCCCGCCCTGCGCAAATCATCCGAAGAATCTCCGTAAAGCCTTGTCTTACTAGGCGATAGGGATTCGAGCCGCAGAACCGGTCGGACCGATACTACCGGTAGGACCCAACTTTTGCCGGCATGGCGCAGGACGTCTTCGGACTCCATCTTGGCAGCGCGCCTGTGAAATTCCGCCTGAGGCCAATGCTGATGCGCTATCTGTCCCGCAAAGTGAAAATGAAGCGCTGGATGCAGCGTTGCCTGACACTGGCGATCGGCGCTTGGATTACTTCGTCGACGAGCGCTCAACAATTCGGCGCGAATCCACAGGTGATTCTGCCAGCGCGCAACATTGCGGCGGCTGGCCGCAATGGCGTTCCATCGCGTGAGATTCTGCCCTCAGAGATAGGAGTGGTGACTCCAACGCCAGTCGTCGTCCCCTCTTCCTCGCAAGTATCCGGCAATACGGTTCAAAGGTTGCCACTCGTTCTTGGTTCGGCAATGTCTCCGGCGGCTCAGCGAATCACAGTGGTTCAAGGCTTACCCAACGCGGTTCCGCCGCATGTTCAGCAGATGGCGGTGGATCAACCCGCTGCAGGAATGGCAGCGCCGACCGCTCCGGTGGTTCGTCCTGCGACGCCAGGACCGGCCTGGGTTGCGCCTCAGCCTGCCGTTAACTCCTACCCGCAGGCTGCCGCCGGCGGTTATTCGCAGCCCGCTGCATTTAACGCGCCCCCCTCCCCAGGATTCCGCAGCGAGCAAGAAGGTCAGAATGCAAACCCTGGTCGCTTCTCGGGACCAATTCGTCCCCCGCTGGATCGTTTGAAGATTCCGCCGGGACTGCCTGGGGCGAACGCGCCACCGCTTGATCTCCCGCCTTTCAAGGCGGACAACCAGTTGCAATATAGCGAGACCATCGATCGCCTTTTTCCGCGGCTCCCGGCGCCCCCCAGAGCGACGCCTGCGCGCCCCGGACCGGGCGGCCAGAAGATGACGTATCTCGAGCTGCTCGAGATCGCTCGCGAAAATAGTCCTCTCTTGCGGCAATATCGCGCGGACATTCTCGCCGCGCGCGGTAACGCGATCGACGTCGGCGCCTTGCCTAATCCTCAGATCGGCTTCGAAATGGACACCGTCGGCCGCTTGGAGCCGAATCAGTACGTCGGCGGCATGGTCAATCAGACCGTGATCACCGCGGGGAAGCTACGATTGCAACGTTCCGCGGCGTTACAAGACGTTCGTAACCGTGAGCTTGATTATCGCGCCGCCGATATCGACGTGGCGACTGCCGTCTTGGCTCAATACTACGCTGTATTGGTCGCGCAAGAGGCCATGAAGGCCACCAACGCGCTCGTGCAGTTCACGGATGAGACGTATCGCGTTTTGGTCGAGCAGACCAAGGGAGGCGAGACCGCCGCCTATGAACCGCTGCAATTGCGA
Organism: Pirellulales bacterium; assembly: GCA_036493275.1. Classification (GTDB taxonomy): domain Bacteria; phylum Planctomycetota; class Planctomycetia; order Pirellulales; family JACPPG01; genus JACPPG01. The sequence goes on along the minus strand of DASXPZ010000615.1, from coordinate 5,558 downwards.
GTGCTGGCGACGCAAGCCCGCGCCGCGGCGGTGCAGGCACACAACCGCTACATTTCCTCCTGGCAGCAATTGACGGCTGCCATGGCCGTGCCGCAGATGCCGCCGACGGAATTGGAGGGCCGCGTCGATGCGCCGACCCCCGACGTCTGTTGGGACCTGGCCGTTGATCGCGTGACGCGCTTCCACACAGACGTCTTGATCGCCCAGACCACGATCACGCGCGAGCAATTCAGCCTTCGCCGCCAGCAGGTCGATCCGATACCGAACATCAATACTTACGCGGCGATCCAGAAGGACAACACCCAGCCATCCGACGTCTCGATGAATTTGCAGACGTACATTGCCCTGCCGATTTTTTATCGCAATCAGGGTGGTATCTTGCAGGCGCAGGGCCAGCTTTCCCGCGCGCAGCAGCAGGTTCAGCAGGCACAGAATGAATTGATCCTGAGGCTGGCGACGATCTTCGAGCGCTATGAGAACGCGCGCAGAATTCTGGTTTTATACCGCGATCATATTTTGCCGGACCAGTCTCGCGCGTATAGCGGGGTCTTCGAGCGCCACCAACAGCAGCCCGATAAGATCGCGTTCGGCGATGTGGTGGTGGCGCAACAGATTCTGGCCACCACCGTCAATCAATACATCGCGGTGTTGGGCGATCAGTGGAATGCGCTGGCCGATCTGGAGAACGTGACGCAAGTCCTCGACCTTTCGATCCTGGTCGAGAATAACAATCGCGTTCCTCCGCCTCCACCAACGGAGAATATACCCCCCGGCCAACAACGGCCGCAGGCGTTGCCTCAACCCCCAGCTCCTCCGGATCAAAAGGCTGCGCCACAGGGAGCTGCGGCGCGGCAAGCTCCTGTTCAAATGGTCGCGGCGCAGGGGCCTCCGGCGCAAAGCGCGCCGCAACAATTGGCGCCCTCCTATGGGTTGCCACCGGAGGGCGCGCGGTTTGGTTCGCAGATACTTCCAGTGGCAGGACCGCAGTCAGGATTGCAATCCGCGACTCAGCCTTGCGCGCCGCTGGCCCCGCCGAATCCGCTGCGGTAATGCCGCCTGATTGGCGCCACAACGACCGCGTTGTCTTCTGCTTCCCGCGGGGACGTCGTCAGTCGATGATGCGTTGCCGGACTAGCGCGTTGCTGAAAAGCAAGCCCGCCACCAGCGCCATCGCGATCATGAACATTTGAAACGCCGTGACGATCGCCTCATCGGCGTTCTGACCGGCCAGCGTTTCGAGACTGCGGTACCCAACCGAGCCGGGGACCAACAGGGCCAGCCCTGGCACAACAATCAATTCGTTCGGTCGTCTGGCCCAGCGGCCGTAGAGTCCTGCCGCAAATCCGAGCATCAGCGAAGCCAAAAACATCCCCAGAATGTCTCCCAGGTAGGCCTTGCCGATCCTCGACCCGATCAACGCCAGAGCCGACGCCGCCAGGATGATTGGCCAATCGGCTACATGGGCTCGAAATCGAACCAGCGAACCCACGCTTACCACTAACAGCGCCGGGTAAATTGCCCAGTCGGGGAATGCGACTGGTTTCACATCCGATACTTCCGGGAGATAGCTCGATATCGCGTGACCGACGATCACGCCGAACGTTAGCGCCAAAAACGCGACCCCGACGCCGGCAAACCGACCGGCCCCGAAAGAAGTTGGCCGCTCGCTAATTCTTCGAGCGAATCGACGAGCGCCATGCCGGGCAACAAGATGATCAAGCCGGCGGCCAATGGGATCCAACCACCATAAGCGCCTAGGACTTCGTCCGCGGCGCCGGCGATTGCAGCGGCAGCAATGGCCGCCGCCAGTTCGAATAGACGACCGGGCTGTCGGACGCGCCGCATGGCCACGGCGATCAGTCCCACCGCCAGACCGACGCAAGTCGCCACAACCAGTTCGCGCCAGCCGCCTCCGAAGAAAACCGAAAACGCGGCGGCGCTACAGACATACGCCAGCACAATGGCCACGCGCCCCGGTCGGCCGGTGGGGCTCACCACGCGCTCCACTCGCGCCCGCGCCGCCAATGGGGTGATCGAACCCTGCAATAGCCGGTGCGCAATCTCGGTCAGTTGAGATAATCGATCCAGGTCGGCCGTGGCCGGTTGCGTCCGCAGCACAAAGGTCAACGGACCGGCCGGCCGATGAAACGAGAGGATCTGCCCAGTCCCAAACGACAAGACTTCGACTGGCGTCTCGAACCGTTCGGCAATCTTGATCAGGCCATGTTCAATCCGGTGCGAGGGCAGCCCGACCTGCTGCAGCGCCCGCCCTAGCGTGACCAGCATTTGGGCAATCTCGTTGAATTTCGAGTCGGGAGAGATCGCCTCGGTGATGGCTGAATCGTAGAGCGATTTCATGGACGAATGGCGCCAAGGAGGGATGGGTGGGGCCGGTGGGATTGTCCGGAATTGTAATCTGATTCCGGCGACGCGTCATCGCGCTTTTGAGGGATCGGACGAGCCGTATAATGCTGCGTTGGGCTGCGGTGGCATATAGCCATTTCCACTCTTTATTCACTCTCCCACAACAGAGGTCGCATTGATGCCGATTTTCGAACGCTTGGACCATGTTTCGATCGGGGTCGTCGATTTGGAACGCGCGTTGCGACTGTTTGTCGATGTGTTGGGCGCTGAGCCCCTGCCGGATCGTGGCGAAACGCCGGCCGAAAGTTTTCGCTGGGCGACGTTTAAGCTCGGGGGCAAGAAGTTGGAGCTGGTCTCGCCGACAACGCCGGGCGAAGGAGGCGTCGGCCGTTACATCGCCCGCCACGGCGAGGGATTCCATCACCTATCGATCAGCGTCGCGGACCTGCCCAAGGCGATCGTCCACTTCGAGTCGCACGGCATCCGGGTGTTGGCCGCGAATTTCGAAAACCCGCTCTGGAAGCACTGCTATTTGCATCCGCAAGACACTTGCGGCGCGCTGATCCAGGTGTTCGAAGAGAATGAAAAGACGCTGAGCGAAGCGGGGTGAATCGCAGGATTTCTGCAGCGTCGACAACAGGTTCCTGTGCAGCATTGATTTGCGCCGTGACATCGGGCGCCCAGGCTCTCCTGAGCCCCGGAGGGGCGGTCTACGATAGCCTGGGGTCAGCCGGCCGTTTCGCCGGCGCAACCCCAGATTCCGAGATCCAGAAAAACGATGTGAGCCCTGGAAGGGCGACCTAACCGTCGCGAAATGAAAACGCCTTCGGCTTTCTCCGGGCTTGCTCGATCTGGGTTAATCTCTCGCCGGTGGGCTTGCGCGTTTAGATCGCCCCTGCCGGGGCTTACGACGATCTATGGCGAAAAATCAAACCCAGGGCTGCGCCGGCGAATCGCCGGCTGACCCTGGGCTACATTGGATCGTCCCTCCGGGACTCGTTCTCTGCGTCAACTGCTATGGTGTTTTGAGCGCAATTGCGATCGGCGCCTCATTAAAGCTTAGCCAAAATGAGCAACTCCGAGCGCATGCCGCGAGAAATTCAATGTATGCACCTCTCGCCCGAGAGGCGGGTATGACTTAGCAGAGGCGCTTACTCAGTCCTTTTGCGTGTGAGCTACGTTTCGATAATCTCCGGCGCGCGCCTTCCGGCTTGCAATCGCCAGGCCAGATCCGCCAGGACTCGCGGTAGCTTCCAACCTCCTGGAGTTGCCAGAAAGCGGGGCGACCATTGGGGCTCGAACTGCGCGAGAAAATCGCGCGCCTGCGCCGCATTTTCGAAATGTTCGCCGTAACGCAGCGCACTTGTCCCAGCCTGCCTCCAGAGCGGCGCGAGTGGTCCCGTCTCTTCGACCGAGTGCTGGGCCAACCCCAGGTTGAACTGGCGAAAGCCCGCTCCGCGCCCCCAGAGCATTGTCTCGACCAGCAGGTAGGCCAGCGTATCAGGCGGCGCAGTGGGCCCGCGGCAGACCGGGTCGACCGTCAGCTCGTGATGATCGCCTCCCTGCCAGATCGGCCCGAAGGCCACGATCTCGTTGTGCCGTCGCACAACGGCCAAAGGGCAATCCCACGCCGCAGCGCCTGACCAGAGGGGATTCTCGGACGTCGCCTGCCGTGCGTCGAATCCATCGGTCAGTCGCCAGGCGTCGTGGAGCTTCTGACATTCCAACAGAAGCGCCATGGCCGCTAGCGGATTCGCCAGCTCGAATTCACAACCGGCCGCGAGCGCGCTGGAATGCGCGGCGCGTAGATCTGTTCGTCGGGGACTATCGAGATCGAAGTCCGCTAAAGAGACGATCGCCTCATCCCCTAGTTGCAAGACCATCAGGCCAAGATCGACGTAAAGCGGTAGCAGGTCTGCGGAAATCTGATAGAAAACAGGCCACGCGCCACGGCTATCGCACAGCTCGCGAAATTGCCAGGCTAACTCGGCTCGTTCCGCGTCGGGCCCCAGCGGATCGCCCAGTGCAATCCAACTCGAACGACGCTTTATGTAGAGCACCAGCGCCGTGCGAGCACTATTCATCCGTAGCGACAATTCGTCAAGCGGCGGCGCCGGAAGCGCTCTGGGCGTGCTCTTGAGGATGGCGGAGGCGGCGGCCCATTCGGCCCGATCGGGCGGACGCGCCGCGCCCCGGCCTCCACGCGCCAACCGCGCAAGCGCCGCTACAAACAATACGACCAGAATTCCGACGGCGGCTCGCAGCATCCGCGGCACATCGCCGCCGTGCGACATTTCCCACCAGAGCCCGTGCGAATACGACGCCTCTTTACCGACAAACAGCCCGATCCAAATCGTTCCGGCCAATACCAGGATGGTTGCCGTGATCCAACCGATGGTAAAGGGTTCGCTGGCGAGCGTCACGCGTCGGTAGAAGTATTGCCTGCATGGAATCAACATGGCCAGCATGGCGCCGACGATCAGCGCCTCTTCAACGTCGAAACTGCGGAGCAGCGCGACCACGATCCCCGCGGCGAGCATCCCGACGGACCAATGATAGGCAGAATGAAGTCGTTGTTGCACGCCTCGCGCGACGACCATCAGCCCAATTCCCAGCAGGGCTCCGGCGAAGTGGGCCACTTCGACGATCGGCAGCGGCAAAACATCGGACGCCGCGGCAAAGCGGCCGACTGCCCTCGGCAGCGCGCTGGTGGTGACGAGGATCGCGCCGCCGGCGAACGTCGTTACGGCCAACATCGGAGGGACGACCAGCGGGCCCCAGCGGCCGAACATGTTGGCAAATCGTTCGACGGCGGCGCGCTGTTGAAATCCTTCGTGAATGGCCAACAGCGCCATCGCGATCGCCAGCGGCGCCAGATAGTACGTCAATCGATAGGCGAGCATCGACGCCACGAGCGCGGATTTGTCGTCCGGCGCCAGCAAAAAAAGGAGCACCCCTTCGACGACCCCCAAACCGCCTGGAACGTGGCTGATAATGCCCAAGAACTGCGCCAGCAAAAAGACGCCGACGAAATAAAAGAAGTCGACTTCGATCGCGGCGGGGAGCAAGCAGTAGAGCACGCCGGCGGCCGCGATCAGATCGGCCGTGGCAATCACCATTTGCGGCAGTGTGAAATGGATCGGCGGCAGTGAAAGCTCCCAGCCTCGAATCATGACTCCCCGACGGCGCAGACC
>DASXPZ010000614.1:0-7909 GCA_036493275.1 Pirellulales bacterium | reverse complement strand
CGCCGAACAATCGCGGATTGGCGTTTCTGCCTTGTGAGCGGCAGGGCGCGAGCCCTCCGGTGACGCCCTGCTAAACCCGCTACAAAGAACCGGTGGGCTTGCGCCCATCCGCTCACGCCAGACGTGAAGCGCAAACGGCGTAAATCCTGCGCCGACGTGAATTGCCCGAGGAATCGACTAGCGCAGTCGAAACAATGCCGCCATCGGTCGTGCAGAATCGAATGATTCCTCCAGCCCGCCACCGCTGGTTCCGCTTTCGGTTGCACACGCTGCTGATCGTGGTTGCCCTGGTTGCGGTCCCGCTGGCGTGGGTGGCCATGGAGAGGCGCGTCTCTTGGCGTGAGCAGGATATCGCTCGCCAGCTACGGGATCTCGGTATTCGGGGAGTGGAGCTCGGAGGTCCCTACGATTCTTGGGAACTCGGATTGAAGGGGAAGGGGCAAACATGGTGGCGGAATCTAGCGGGTCGCATTTTAGGGCAGCGTATTGTTGCCATCAAAGGTTTCCCAAGCGATTACACAAACCTGGCTCAAGCCCGACTTTTTTTCGCGCGAGGTGCCCGCGTCGTCGGGTTTTCTTCGCTTTGCCCGGGCAGTTGCACCGAGCCAGGTACGATCAAACTGCCAGAAGCCGTTAAGATCACTCCTGCGGTCCGGCTCGACGAGCTTTATACGGTGGCTTTTCTTTCCGTTACTCGCAAAGTCCTTTTTCAAGTGGTCCAAGTGATCGAGCACTTTTTCCGGAGTTCTTTTTTGGCAGGCCGCGGATAGTGCGCGTAGAGTTGCGCCATTGATCAACATCTGGTCTATGATCGCCGCATCGGAGAACTCTGGCTCAACTTCATGCCCTAGCCAATTGTCGACGCGAGTTCGGTTTTTACGAGCATTGAATTCTCTGACACGCTCCGGCCTCTTGACGAACGCTTCAACGACTTGGCGCGTAATCAGGTGGTCTGCTTCCCAGTCTCGGTTCAAGCTCATCTCAATTCCCTGTTCGCCTGTTTGCCGGATCAGATTGCCTATAACCTTGGCATCAACCTTACCAAATGCAGGGTCATAGGAATTCAAACCATCCCGTTCGGTCTCACCCTTCTACGGTCTGAGAGTCGGACGTGATCATCGCCGACCAGAGGCTTACGCAAGAAGAACGGAATGAGATCGAGCGAATCGGCCTACTCTTTGCCGAAGCATTAGTCGGCGCATGTTTCAGGAAATCTCGATGAAGTGCCGACCAACTCATTCCTAATACAATACCCCGATGACACCGCCGCTTGACCACCTTCCTTCGCTCGCCCTATAATCCGCGATTCAACGAATCGCTCGCGGGTGTGGTCGCAAACCCTTGCTGTCGGAAGGGTAACGTTTCGCCACTCCCGCAGGGCGTCCTCCCCACCGGTCATCATCGCCCGCAGGCATGCCATGAAGATTCATGAGTTCCAGGCCAAAGAGATTCTTCGCAAGGCGGGCGTTCCTGTGCCGCGCGGCGTGGTCGCCAAGACCGCCGATGAAGCGGCCGCGGCTTTCAAGACGCTCGGCGGCAAGCTGGCCGTGGTCAAAGCGCAGATTCACGCCGGCGGACGCGGCAAGGGAAAAGTCAAAGGGTCCGAGCAGCGCGGCGTTGAACTGGTCAAGTCGCCGGAAGACGCCGCCCGCGTGGCTGGGGGCCTGCTCGGTCATGAACTGGTCACCATTCAGACTGGCCCGGCTGGGCAGACGGTCCGCCAGACGCTGGTCGAAGAAGGTTGCGATATCGCCCGCGAGCTCTACCTGGGAATCGTGGTCGACCGCGCGTCGGCCGGCCCGGTGCTGATGGTGTCGAGCGAAGGGGGCATGAACATCGAAGAGGTGGCGGAGAAAACGCCCGAACTGATTTTCAAGGAACAGTTCGAGCCCGACGTCGGGCTGCAAAGTTTTCAGGCCCGCAAGCTGGCGTGGCGGCTGGGGCTGAAGGGAAAGAGCGTCGCCGCGGCCGAGAAGTTCATGAAGCAGCTTTGCCGGGTGTTCGTCGAGACCGACGCCAGCCTGGTCGAGATCAATCCGCTGGTGGTGACCGGAGCTGGCGATTTGATCGCGCTCGACGCCAAGATGACGTTCGACGACAACGCGCTGTTCCGCCATAAAGACCTGACCGAGCTGCGAGACATTTCGGAAGAGGAGCCGGCCGAAATTCGCGCCGCCAACGCGGGACTGAGCTACGTCAAGCTCGACGGCTCGATCGGCTGCCTGGTCAACGGCGCCGGTTTGGCAATGAGCACGATGGACCTGATCAAGCTGCACGGCGGCGAGCCGGCCAACTTTTTGGACGTCGGCGGCGGCGCCAATGTCGACCAGGTGACCGAGGCCTTCCGCATTCTGCTGGCCGACAAGAACACCAAGGCGGTGCTGGTCAACATCTTTGGCGGCATCATGCGCTGCACGACGATCGCCAACGCCATTTTGGCGGCCTACAAGACCGTGGGCTTCAACGTCCCGTTGGTCGTGCGGCTGGAAGGGACCGAAGTCGAAGAGGGGCGCAAGATCCTGGCGACCAGCGACCTGGCGATCATCGGCGCCGAGGGTTTGACCGACGCCGCCAAGAAGGTCGTCGCCGCGGCCGGGGCCTAAAAGTTTTTTTCGCGTCCGACGTTTTCAACGCTCGGCATTTTTGGGAATTGAGAATCGCATGAGCATCCTGATCGATAAAAACACCCGCGTCCTCTGCCAGGGGATCACCGGCAAGGTCGGGCAGTTTCACACCAAGGGATGCCTGGAGTACGGCACGAAGATGGTCGGCGGCGTCACGCCGGGCAAAGGGGGCGAAAAGGTCCTCGATCTGCCGGTGTTCGACACCGTGATTGAAGCGGTGAAGCAGACGGGCGCCGACGCGACGATGATCTTCGTTCCGCCCGCCTTTACGGCCGACGCCATTCTCGAAGCGGTCGACGCCGGCATCAAGGTGGTGATCGCAATCACCGAAGGCGTGCCAGTGCTCGACATGGCCCGCGCGTACGAGATCGTTCGCCGCAGCCGTAGCATCCTGGTCGGCCCGAATTGTCCCGGCGTGATCACGCCTGAGGAATGCAAGATCGGCATCATGCCAGGCTACATTCACAAGAAAGGCCCCGTTGGCGTGATGAGCCGCTCGGGCACGCTCACGTATGAAGCGGTGTGGCAGTTGAGCAGTCTCGGCCTGGGGCAGTCGACGTGCGTCGGACTGGGCGGCGATCCGATCGTCGGCACGTCGTTCATCGATCTATTGAAGATGTACGAGGCCGATCCGAAGACCGAAGCGATTTTGATGATGGGCGAGATCGGCGGCACTGCCGAAGAAGAGGCCGCCGCATACGTCAAAAAACATGTCACCAAGCCAGTGGCCGCGTTCATCGCCGGCCGAGCGGCGCCTCCAGGCAAGCGAATGGGCCACGCCGGCGCGATTATCTCAGGCGGCAAGGGGACCGCGGCCGAAAAGATCGCCGCGCTCGAAGCCGCCGGAATCGAAGTCGCCGAAAGCCCTGCCGATATGGGAACAGCGCTCAAGCGCGCGATCGAGCGCAAGCGCCGCTAGATCGTGGCGACAAGTAGAGCTCGAAGTCTCCTCGAACGGTGAGAATCAAAATCCTTCTCCCGCCGGGAGAAGGTGGCGGATAGTAGTCCGCCGGATGAGGGCAGCGCCGCTGCGTGCGTCAGCCCTCACCCCGGCCCTCTCCCGGAGGGAGAGGGAGAAAAACGGATGCGGACTTCCATCAATTTCAAACCAGCAATCAGCTCCCTCTCAATCAAGCGGCCTCTATGCGTATCGCCTATATCGACTGCATGAGTGGCATCAGTGGCGATATGACGCTTGGCGCGCTCGTCGACGCGGGGGTTGATCTGGCCGCGCTCAACACGGCCATCACTTCGCTCGGCATTGCCGGCTGCCGGCTGGCCGCCGCCGAGGTCAAGAAGAACGGCTTTCGCGCGACGCAGGTCACGGTCGTGCACGAGCCGGAGCACGCTCATCGGCATTTGCATCATATCACCGATATGATCGACGCTAGCGCGCTCTCGGAGCGGCAGAAGGATCTCGCCAAGCGGATCTTCACCCGCTTGGGCGAGGCCGAGGCCAAGGTCCACGGCACGACGATTCGCAAAGTCCATTTTCACGAAGTGGGCGCCGTCGACTCGATTGCCGACATCGTCGGTTCGGCCGTCGCCTGGGATTTACTGGCGGTCGATCGAATCGTCGCTTCGCCCGTGCCGACGGGTCGCGGCTCGATCGAAATCGCGCATGGGCGCGTGAGCATCCCCGCGCCTGCCACAGCGGAATTGTTGGCGGGCGTGCCGCTGGCCGAGTCGTTTGTCGAAAGCGAGCTCACCACGCCAACCGGCGCCGCAATCTTGGCTACTCTGGTCGATCAGTTCGGCCAATTGCCCGCGATGACGATCGAGAAGATCGGCTACGGGGCCGGGCAGCGCGATCTGAAAGATCAGGCCAACCTGTTGCGGATCTTTGTGGGTGAAACGGCCGACAACACAACGAGCGACCAGGTGTGGGTACTCGAAACCAACCTCGACGACACCAGCGGCGAAGTGATCGGCTACTGCACGACCAAACTGCTCGAGGCCGGCGCGCTCGACGTTTACACGACTTCGATCCAGATGAAGAAAAACAGGCCCGGCGTCATGCTTTCGGTCCTTTCGCCGGCCGAGAAGGTCGAAAAGTTGGAGCGGATTCTGTTTCGCGAGACCAGCACGTTGGGCGTGCGGCGCTGGCCCGTCAGCCGGCACAAGCTGGAGCGGAAGGAACACACGGTCGAGACCGAGTGGGGCCCGATCGCCGGCAAGCTCGGCTGGATCGCCGGCCAGGCGCCCAGTTTTTCGCCCGAGTTCGAGAGCTGCCAACGCGTGGCGGCCGAGCGCGGCGTGCCGCTGAAAGCGGTGTACGAATCAGCCCAACAAGCGTATCAACGCCAGGCAGCGCCGTAAGGCACACTTCTGTAGCCGGACTCTGTGAGCCGAACGGCGCTAGCCGCGGGTTCTTCGTGTTTTGGGGCATCCATCCCAATCACCGGCGGCTCCTCTTGGGCCACGGTCTCTGAAGCCCAGAATGAAAGCCAGAGAGTACACCGAGGACACGGAGAGAGAAGAGGCATTCGTAACGCGGACCCTTACTCCTTTTTCCTTCTCAGTGTTCTCTGAGTCCTCGGTGGCCAATCTTCCTTTTTTTTCAGTCCAAACGCCGTCCGGAGTCAGAAACCCTGGCGAGAGAGGATTTCTCTGGGGCCGACTTAACCAGAGATAGAAATGGTTCAAACTTCCCTTCATTGTGGTTAAGATGGAGCCCGCCGCCCCGCTACGTCCCACCTACCTCATGGACTTGCCCTCCTATGAAGACTGATCGAATTTCGACCTACCTGCTTGGCCGCTGTGCCGCCGCAGTCGCCATCCTGATGTTGCTCGTAGGCGCGGCGTTTGTCGTGCCGTCGATGGCCGATGAGCCGAAGGACGGTAAAGCCGCCGAGAAGACAACGGAGAAAGCTGCCGGCAAAGACAAGCGGATCGTGCTGGTCGCCGGCACGCCCAGCCATGGCCCCGGCGATCACGAGTTCAATGCCGGCGTGCACATTCTCAAGGCTTGTCTCGACAAGACGCCGGGAATCAAGTGCGACATGTATCTCAACGGCTGGCCGAAGGACCCGAACGCATTCGACGGCGCCGATTCGATCATGCTCTATATGGATGGCGGGGGAGGGCATCCGCTGATTCGCGATAACCACCTCGCGCAGATCAAAGCGCTGATGGATAAAGGCGTGGGTCTGGTCTGCGTTCATTACGCGGTCGAAATCCCCAAAGACAAAGGGGGGCCGGAACTGCTCGATTGGATTGGCGGATATTACGAGACCGGCTACTCGTTCAATCCCCACTGGGTAGGCGATTTCAAAAATCTTCCCGAGCACGAAATCACGCGCGGCGTGAAGCCGTTTGCCATTCGAGACGAGTGGTACTTCAACATGCGCTTCCGTCCCGAGATGAAGGGAGTGACGCCGATCTTGAAGGCGACCCCGCCCGATGGCGTGCGCGGCACCCCGGCGACCAAGGAACATCCGGGTCGCGAGGAAATCCTCGCTTGGGCGGTCGAGCGGCCCGACGGCGGCCGTGGTTTCGGCTTCACCGGCGGCCACACGCATAGGAACTGGGGGGACGGCGCCTTCCGCAAGCTGATCCTCAACGCGCTCGTCTGGTCGGCGCATGGCGAAGTGCCGCCGGACGGAGTGGAATCGGACGTTCAGCCCGACGATCTGAAGAAGAATCTCGATCCCAAGCGCCGCTGAACTGACTTTTTTGCGGCGAGTCGTCCCGCGACGCGCCCCTTTGTTACCCTCTGATCTTTCTACGGAGTCGCCGCGTGCCACGAAATGTGTCGACTGTTCACTTCGTTGTGCTTTTCGTATTTGCCGTAGCGTCCGCCTGCCGCGCCCAAGACTCTTGGCCGCAGTTCCGCGGGCCCGACGGCCAGGGGCACGCCACGGCCGATCTGCCGATCACGTTCAGCGACACCGAAAATGTCGTTTGGAAAACGCCGATCGCCGGGCGGGGTTGGTCGTCGCCTGTGATCGATGGCCCGCGAATTTGGCTCACCACCGCGCTCGATGACGGGCACTCGCTCCACGCTGTGTGCCTTGACCGCAATTCGGGCAAGATCGTCCACGATGTCGAACTATTTCAGATTGCCGAGCCGCAGAAGATCAACGAAAAGAACAGCTACGCCTCCCCTTCGCCGGTGATCGAAGGGAATCGCGTCTGGTTTCATTTCGGCACGTACGGCACGGCCTGCTTAGACGCCACCACCAGCAAGGTGCTGTGGAAGCACCAAGATCTGAAGCTCGATCACCAGGAAGGACCGGGCAGCACGCCGGTCCTTTGCGGCGATCTGCTATTGATTCATTGCGACGGCATCGACGTGCAGTTTCTGGCTGCGCTCGATAAAAGCACCGGCAAGATCGTCTGGAAGTCGGAACGCTCGGCGCCCAAGCATCCTTCGCCCGATCAGCGCAAGGCCTTCTGCACCCCGCTACTGATCGAAGTCGCCGGCCGCAAGCAGATCATCAGCGTCGCTGCCCAGCGCGTCTATGCATATGATCCGGATGGCGGCGCCGAAATCTGGCACGTCGAATTACCCGGTTTCTCGAATGTTCCCCGGCCGCTGTACGCTGACGGGCTGCTCGTCGTTTGCACCGGCTATATGAAGCCGCAACTCTGGGCAATCCGGCCCGACGGCAAGGGAGACGTGACGCAGTCGCACGTCGGGTGGCGCGTGACGAACAACGTTCCGGCCAATCCCTCGCCGGTGATCGTCGGGCAAGAGATTCACATGGTCAGCGATCAAGGGATCGCCAGTTGCCTCGACCTGCAAACGGGGACCGAGCACTACAAGACCCGCCTCGGCGCCAGCTTCTCGGCTTCGCCGCTGGCCGCGCCGGGCCGAGTTTACTATTTCAGCGAGAAGGGTGACGTGCACGTCGTTCAGCCAGGCAAGGTCTATCAAGAACTGGCGCACAACGTGATGCCAGACCGGATCATGGCCTCTCCGGCGGTTGCCGGCGGCGCGCTGTTTCTGCGAACAGAAACGCACCTCTACCGCATCGAACGGCCAGCGGCGAGCGCCGCCAAGAAGTAACCGCCACGGCTAATCTCGCGGGAAAAGTGGCGCGGATTCCGGGCCAAACTTCGATTTCGTTGCGCCTAGCTCAAGCACTCGCAGGCGATGACGGCGCCTCGCACCCGATTTCAAGACAGTCGCTCCGAGACGCCGAATTGAATTGACCGCCTGAGAAGGTGTTTGTGAAACGCTGTCACCGTTTCTGGGGTTTTGCTGGTCGGCACAGTCGCTGCAGCATCAATCGGATCATGGCGATCTGAATCATGGCCTCGCTGTTCTCGACGAGTTCCTC
>DASXPZ010000613.1:0-2828 GCA_036493275.1 Pirellulales bacterium | reverse complement strand
AGCAGCTCCGGCAAATAGCTGCTGATCATGAGAATGGCCTTGGGCTCACGTCCAGCGGCCGCGTCGCCGGCGGCCAGTTCGTCGATCAGTCGATAAATCTGCGCCTTGGAGCCGACGTCGATGCCGCGCGTGGGCTCGTCGAGCAGCAGCACATCGACATCCGCATGCAGCAGCCGGGCGACGGCCACCTTCTGCTGATTGCCGCCCGAAAGCGCGCCGACCGTTTGCGCAGGCGAAGCACATTTGATCGGGATTCGATCGATCCAGGGCTTTGCCGCTGCGCTCTGCCGCGACGGCGACACGAATCGCCCCGGGCCGAGTCCGTTCAATCGCGGCAAAGTCATATTGTCGGCAATGCTGAGTCCCAACGCGAGGCCTTCGCGTTTGCGATCTTCGCTGACCATGCCGACGCCATGCGACCATCGCCGTTGCGGGCCGGCCGCGCCGGCGTGGGCTGCAAGTCGAATGTCGCCACTTCGCACGCGATCAAGGCCAAAGATGGCACGCATCAGCTCGGTGCGACCAGCGCCGACCAGCCCGGCGATTCCCAGCACCCTGCCCCGTTTGAGCCGCAAACTGGCCGACGTCGGTTTCGTCGCGCCGGCCAGGTTGTGAATCTCCAAGATGACTTCGCCATCGTCGTGACGGGCGGTGCGAGGATAGAGATCGTCCACCTCGCGGCCCACCATGAGCGCGATCATGCGATCGGTCGGAGTGCCGGCTGTGACACCACCGCCCACCGATTGGCCGTCACGGAGCACGGCAAAGCGCTCGCTGATTTCGCAGATTTCTTCCAAGAAGTGGGAGATATAGATCACCGATATACCACGCTCGCGAAGTCGCCGGATCAGGGCGAAGAGGCGCTCGATGTCGCGACGGGCGAGACTGCTGGTCGGCTCGTCGAGCACCAGTACGCGGCTCTCGAGCGCCACCGCGCGCGCGATCTCGACCATCTGCCGTTGTGCGATCGATAGGCGACGAACTTCATCTTCGAGCCGAATGTCGCCGATGCCAATTTCCGCGAGCGCCGCGGCCGCTCGCGAGCGCATCGCCGACCAGCGGACGAAGGGGCCGGCGGTCGGCTCGATCCCGAGCAGAATATTGTCCATCACCGAAAGATGTGGCGCGAGCGACAGCTCCTGGTAGATCATCGCGATCCCCTGCTGGCGGGCATCGAGCGGATGGCACGGACGGTAGGGCTGGCCATCGAGCCACATTTCGCCTTCATCCGGTTGATGAGCGCCCGAGAGCACCTTCATAAGCGTGCTCTTCCCTGCCCCGTTTTCGCCGACAAGGGCCAGGATTTCGCCCGGCGCAACTTCCAGATCGACGCCGCACAGCGCGCGAGTAGCGCCGAATCGCTTGGAGACTCCGACCATTTTCAGACGCGAGTTGGCCGACATCACTCCAATCCGACCAGCTTGCGGATTTCCGGTTCCTTCTCGACGCGCTCGGCAGTGACCAGCTCGACGCCGGTATCGATCCGCGGCTCGACCTTTTCGCCGCGCAAGTGCTTCACCAACGTCTCGACGGCTAGGTAGCCCATTTTCTTGGGGTTTTGCACCACCAGGGCGTCGATGTCGCCGTGTTGCAATTGTTCAATCAGCTTGGGCGACGAATCAAAGCCGACGAATTCGAGATGGGTCGTGACGCCGCTTTTGTGCAGATCGTCGAGCGCGGCAAGCATGCCTTGCGTAGCATTAAGGTTACAGCAGAAGATGCCGTCGAGCTCGAGTTTGCTGTCCTTCACGAACCCTTCCAGCACATTGGCAGAAGTCTTCTTCGCCCCGGATACCTGGCCATCCTCTGTATATGCATCGCGGAGAACTTCCACGCCACCCGCCTGGGCCGCGTCGAGGAATCCTTGCGCCCGACTTTCCGTGCTGGACGTGCCTTGGATATAGCGGAGGACGATCACGCGTTTCGAATTAGCAGGCAACTTTTCAAGCAGATACTTTGCTCCCAGCGCGCCGCCCGCGGTGTTGTCGGTCGCCACAAAGCTGGTCTGCACGTCGCCATCCAGCGCCGAGTCGAAGACGACCACCGGGATGCCAGCGGCCACGGCGTTCTCGACCGGCTTTCGCATCGCCTTCGGGTTAATTGGCGCCATCGCGATTCCGTCGACGCCGAGGTTGACCATGTTCTCGATGATCTTGTTTTCGTCGGCGATTTCGGTTTCCACCAGAGCGCCTTCCCACTTGATGTTGACGCCTAGATCTTTGGCGGCCAATTTGGCGCCAATTTCTACCGTCTGCCAGAATTCGCCGCCGGTGCTTTTCGGTATCACGGCGATGGTAAGCGGCTTTTGACTGCCATCTTTGGCGACCTTTTCAGCGGTCGCTGGGCTGACACTGGCGCTACTGCCGCCGCCGTTGCAGCCGACCAAGGACAAACAACCCAACAGTGTTCCGAGGGCGGTCCACCCAGTGATTCGATCGAACATCAATTTCCCTGTCTTGAAAAGAGACGCCGGCGGCAGCTATCGATTTCGCGACCTTCCGCCAGACAACGCGACAGCCTTACTATATCACAGCAGCCGGACAGGGGGCCAGCCGCGAGAACGGGATCAAAATCGGCCGGAGGATCGTCGGCGGGCATCGCGCAAAAAAGAACGGTGCGACCGAGGCGCCAAGGCCTCGGCCGCACCGCAATCATTCATTTCTGCGTAACGGCGATCAGCTCGCCAGGGAGGCGTGAGACTCGTCGAACGATCCATCCGCGGACCGCGATCCGGCCGTGCTGGCCCGACGCGTTTCACGATCGGAGCCGGACGACGGCTCAGTCTTGAAACGAGACACGAGCTGGCTCATCGATGAAGCCTGAGCACC